>OMZR01000184.1 GCA_900315575.1 uncultured Veillonellaceae bacterium | reverse complement strand
CGCGGCGGCATCTCCATCGACCCGTGGGCGAACTACGGCCGGCCGGGCACGAAGTATGAAAAGCTCGCCGAGCACCGCTTCGTCGAGCACGACATGGTCGCGATGGACAAGGTGGACAACCGATGAGCGGCGCGAAGCGGCAGAAGCGCATCGCGCTCGTCAACGACATCACGGGCTTCGGCCGCTGCTCTGTCGCCGTCGAGCTGCCGCTGATCTCGGCGCTCAAAGTGCAGGCCTGCGCGCTGCCGACGGCCATCCTCTCGTGCCATACGGGCTTCCCGACGCACTACATCGACGACTACACGGACCGCATGCGGCCGTATATGGAGGACTGGCAGCGGAACGGCGTCCAGTTTGACGGCATCGCGACGGGCTTTTTGGGCTCGGCCGAGCAGATCGCTATCGTGCAGGACTTCATCCGCACGTTCAAGCAGCCCGGCACGCGCGTCATGGTCGATCCCGTCATGGGCGATTATGGAAAGCTCTATGCGTCGTACACGGACGAGATGTGCGAGAAGATGAAGGGACTCCTCGGCCTTGCCGACATCGTCACGCCGAACCTCACGGAAGCCTGCCGCCTGCTCGACCGCGCGTATCCGAAGGATGGCAAGGTTGACGAGGGCGAGCTTGAGTACATGGCGGCCGAACTTTCCGACCGCGGCCCGTCGCAGGTCGTCATCACGGGACTTTCCGAAGGAGATACCATCGAGAACTTCATCTACGAGGCCGGCCGCGGCACGATGTTGCGCGAAAAGAAGATCGGCGGCGACCGCAGCGGCAGCGGCGACGCCTTCGCCGCCATCGTCATCGCAAGCCTCGTGCGAGGCGAAAGCCTGACGGACGCCGTCAAGAAGGCGGCCGACTTTATCAGCAAGTGCCTGAAATACGCCGTCGAACTCGACCTGCCGTGGAACTATGGATTGCCGTTTGAAGAATATCTGACGGAACTGAAGTGAGGAAGTCTTATCATGTCTATGCTCGTCTATGCCACCCATTCCGGAGGGCGCTACCTCCCGATTTCTGACAGCCTGAAGGAGCAGCCTTCTGGAAAGCGCAATCTCTATGTCAATGTCACGAACCACTGCAACTGCTCGTGCACGTTCTGCCTGCGGCAGAAGAAGCACATGGCGGAGCAGTCGACGCTCTGGTACAAGGACGGCGAGCCTGGCCTTGACGAGTTCAAGGCCGCGCTCGACGCTGTGCCTTGGCAGTATTTCAAAGAGGTCGTTTTCTGCGGCTTCGGCGAGCCGACGATGCGGCTCGATGTGCTCGTGGAGCTCCTGCACTACGTGAAAAAAATCCAGCCGGAGTTACCGACGCGACTCAATACGAACGGCCTCGGCAACCTCGAATACGGCGAGGACATCACGCCGAAGTTCGACAAAGTGCTCGACACGATTTCCATCAGCCTCAATGCTTCGAACGCTGAGCGTTATTACGAGCTCACGCGCGCAAAGTACGGCATCGCGTCGTATGAAGGCATGCTCGACTTCGCGCAGAAGGCGAAGCGCTATGTGCCGAACGTCGTGCTGACGATCGTCGACCACGTCGAAGGCCCGGACGAAATCGCGAAATGCCAGAAAATCTGCGACGACCGCGGCCTGAAATTGCGCGTGCGGCCTTACGAAGACCACTGATCTACAGAAGGCCCCCTCTAGAGGGGGCTGTCAGCGAAGCTGACTGGGGGAGTAGTAGGATGCTGGAGACAAACAAGCATGCAGACGTTGCTGAAGAATCACTGTCAAAGGACGTCCTCTACTTTGTGCCGTCAGGTCCCGCCCCCCTGCGTGTCCTCGTCATCGAGACGTCGCGTCTTCTTCCTGCCCTCCGCAAAAAGCTGCCGAACGCCCGCATCACGGCCGTCACGGAATACGATGTCGTGCCGGAGGCGCGGGAGCTTGCGGGGCTTGATGTCTCCTGGCCGGTGCTCGATTACCGCGTGACGCCGCTGCCGTTTGCGGAGGGCTCGTTCGACCTCATCGTCGCGGAGCCCGTGCTTTCGTATGTACTCGACCCGTATGACATGCTGCTCGCGCTCGGGCGGCTGCTGACGGATGTCGGCGTGCTCGTGACATCGTTCCGCAACGTGCGGTATCATGGCGTGCTCGAAGAGCTCATGAAAGGCGAGTTCCCGGAACGCGAGAGGCATCTCTATGCAAAGAAGGAGATCGTGCGCCTGCTCAATGATACTTTGTTCAAAGAAATTATCTTCTCGCCAGGCGAGCAGGATGAGAAAGGCAGTGCAGAGCGCTTTGCCGCAATGGGCTTTGAAAACATGGATGACGACCTCTCAACGGCCGTCTATCTCGTGCGCGCCTGCCGCTCGACGGCGGAGGTCGCAAACCTCAAAGGACTCTACACGAAAAAGACCCGCACGGAGCTCGCGCGGGTCTTGCATCGGATCGAGTATGATGTGGAACGGGAAAAGAATGTCGAGGCTTTGAAGGAGCTCTGCCGGGCGGAAGGGATTTTTCCGGAGTATCTGGAAGATTTCGTCCGCGAGACGGTACTGCATACGGAAAAAGTCATGCCGGTTGTCGCGAAGATTTTTTCGTAGCACGCGAAGAATATGCGCGGTCGATGGCGCGAAAATGTTCTAGATGATGTTTGCGGCCGCGAAGATACGATGAAAGTCGCGGGCGGGCAGGGGAATACAACGGAACCCACGGACGATTCCTTAACGAGTTCCTTTTGCATTCCCCTGCCCGCCCGAAGTTTTGCCTATGGTCGCGAAGGTAAAATTTGTCTTACCGCAAGATGGTTTCGATAGGAACGGAGCGTTGCCTTTTCCAGCAGCCCCCCTCATTGAGGAGGGAAGGGCCGCGTGAGCGGCGGGGGGAGTAGTAGGGTGCGATGGCTAGACGGCGCAGAACGGCGTTTCTAAAGTCCTTAGCGATGTTCGGCGCCTTTGTTCGTCTCCAGCACCTTACTACTCCTTCAGTCAGCCTTTCGGCTGCCAGCTCCCTCAAATAGGGAGCCTGCTCATGGAGCCATGCATGACAACAGATGAATGGTGTAATATCTTCATTTTCCTCACATCGTCGTGCTCCCCATGAAGATGAGCCGCAGGCCGAGTGCGAACATGGCGCAGGCGAGGAGGATGAGGATGACTTTGGACTTCGTCTTCTGCGAGATCTTCGCACCGATCTGGGCACCAATCGCGGCGCCAATGGAGATGCAGATGGCGGGGATCCAGACGATGTGGTTCAGCAGGAAGTGACTGATGACGCCGAAGATGGACGAGCAGGCGAGGACGAAATGCGACGTCGCCGTCGCGACGTGGACGGGGAAGCCGAGCAGGTAGATCATCAGCGGCACATGGACGACGCCGCCGCCGATGCCGAAGATGGACGA
>OMZR01000105.1 GCA_900315575.1 uncultured Veillonellaceae bacterium | reverse complement strand
ACGTCTTCGTCTTGCCTCGTTTATGTCGATGAGAAAGGGCAGGCGCTTGACGGCTGCCTCATGGTTTCTGACAAGCGTGGACTGTCCATGCAGCCAAGGCTTCGCGAAGTTTTTGGCGAAAAAGCCTCTTCCTGCCCGATGCTGCTCAAGATGCTCTGGGTGCGGGAGGCGCAACCGGAGCTCTTTTCGCGCACAGCGAAATTTCTTGCGCCGAACGATTACCTGCTTGCGCGTATGACCGGGCGCTATGTGACGGATGTCTTCGATGCTGTGAAGAGCGGATATGATGCGAAGGCAGCATCATATCCTGAACAGGAACTCAATACGCTTGGCTTCCGTATCGACCAGCTGCCAGACGTGCTGCCGGTCGGCAGCGTCGTCGGTTCTCTGACGGCAGAAGCGGCAGAATACCTGGGACTCCTGCCGACGACGCAGGCCGTACTCACGACGTATGATGCCATCTGCTCGTTCTTTGGCAGCGGCGTTTCGGAAGAAGGCGAGGCGAGCGACGTTTCGGGAACCGTGACAGTCTTTCGCGCGTTTTCACGCCGCAACGATCTCGTGCCAAATCCAGAGATTTTCCTCATGCCATATCCGGAGCAGCACATGCAGATCGTTGGCGGATCGAACAATCTTGGCGGCGGCCTCATCGAGTGGGTCAAGCAGTGTTATTACCAGAAGGAAAGCTATCCCTATGAAGTCATGGAAAAAGATGCAGGCGAAGCGCGTATCGGAGCGGACGGACTCATCTTTCTGCCGTATCTTCTTGGTGAACGCGCGCCACTCTGGAACCCGGACGCGCGCGGCGTGTTCTTCGGCCTCGAACGCATGCATACGCGCAAGGAAATGACGCGCGCCGTCTTCGAGAGCACAGGCTTCATCGACCTCGATATGATCCGCGCGATCGAAGCGACGGGCATGGAAGTGCGTCGCATCCGCCTTTCGGGCGGCCTCGCGCGCATCCATCTCGTCTCGGAAATCAAGGCGGATGTTACGGGGCGGGATATCGAGGTGCTTTCGGAATTCGAGACGACATCGACGGGCGCTGCCATGCTCGCGCTCACGGGCGTCGGCGTCTTTTCCAACCTGCGGGCGGCTGCCGATGCCTTTGCAACGGTGCGCATGGTCATCCACCCCGATGCCGTACGCCATCGGAAATATCTGCGGCTCTTCCAGCTTTACAAGGACACGTATCACTCGCTCGAAGGGATGTTCCGCGAGCGTATGGACATCGTCCGTCACCTGAACCGGAAGCATGAAGTCCGCATTGAGAATCTGTAAGGAG
Organism: uncultured Veillonellaceae bacterium; assembly: GCA_900315575.1. GTDB lineage: Bacteria > Bacillota > Negativicutes > Selenomonadales > Selenomonadaceae > Selenomonas_C. The sequence continues at coordinate 13,778 of OMZR01000105.1, read as the reverse complement.
CGACATATCCATGGAAGCTTTTTCATTTTATCTGCCGACGCGCATCTATTTCGGCGCGGAGACTTGGCGTGAGGCGCTGGAAAAAGAACAGGCCCATCTGCAAGGGACTGTCATGGTCGTGAGCACAGGGCGCTCACTCCAGCGGCTCGGTTATCTGCCTGCGTTTGTGGAAGCGCTCGAAGCGCTGCGCGGTGGACGTTCCGTCCTCATTTATGACCATGTCAGTGCGAATCCGCGCCTGAAGGAAGTCGAAGAGGCTGTCCGGATCGGCAGGGAAGATGGCGTCGATACGGTTATCGGCTTTGGCGGCGGCAGCGCTATGGATGCGGCAAAAGCAACGGCAGCCGGCATCGGTTCGGAACACAGCGTGCGCGATTTGCTGCTTAAAGGAATCACACCATCGGAAAAGACGCCGCGTATCTATGCCGTTCCGACGACGGCTGGCACGGGCAGCGAGCTCAGCCGCGGTGCCATTCTGTCGAGTCCGGAAGATGGCGTGAAGACGGGCATCCGCGGCGAGCACATCGCACCTGCTGTCGCTATCGTCGACAGCAGCTTTACCTATCATGTGCCGCCGCGCACGACGGCGGAGACGGGGTTCGATGTCTTCGCTCATGCGATGGAAAGTTTTGTTTCGCGGCGGTCGAACGATGTCTCGCGCATGCTTTCGGAACGTGCCATCGCGCTGGTCGGCAAACATCTGCCGCATCTCATGGAACAGCCGGATGACCATGCTTCACGCGATGCTATGAGCTATGCGAGCCTCCTGATGGGCAGCAATCTCGCGCATGTCGGCACGGCATTGCCGCATCGGATGCAGTACCCGGTCGGCGCACATACCGATACGAGCCATGGCGCGGGCCTGCTCGCGCTCTATCCCGCCTGGCTGCGGCATGAATATGCAGCGGGCGAAACATCTGCCGCACGTATCGATCGGACGATGACGTTGCTTTCGGGGCATGCTTGCGAAGGATGGGCGGCCTGCGAGGAAGCATTTTCCGATTTCCTCGCCGCGCTCGACGTGCGCAAAGGCTTGCGGGCGCTCGGCATCCAAGGGGAGGCCGCTGCTCTTGCAGCCGAGGTCACAGGCGCGATTGACCGTGACCCGGCAGCGGAAGAGCCGGACATCCTCCGGAAGATTTATGAAGCATCCATGGAATGATGGATGAGCAAAGAACGATTTGAGAGAAAGAAGAGATTCATCTATGCAGGGACTCATCATGGCGGCGGGCAAGGGTAGCCGCATCTACTGCCTCACGGATGGGGAGCCGAAATCCTTCCTGCCCATCCATGGCGAAAAGCTCATCGAACGCAATGTCCGCATGCTCAAGGAGCGCGGCATCACGGACATCACGATCGTTGTCGGCTATCGTGATGATGCTTTTTATGACTTGTTCGGCAATCGGACGGATGTCGATATTCATTTTGTCTATAATCCATTCTTCCCGCTTGCCAATGTCATCAGCTCGTACTGGATGGCGCGCGAGGCCGTGCATGATGATTTTGTCTACATGCATGCGGACACGATTTGCGAGGATTCGCTTTTTGACCGCCTGCTCGCACATCCTGGCGACATCGTGCTGCCCGTGGACACGAAGCCATGTGATGAGGAAGCCATGAAGGTGCAGGTCGTGGATGGCAAAGTCGTACGCATCACGAAAAAGATGCCGGTTTCGGATGCGGTCGGCGAGTTCATCGGTATCGCATGCTTCTCGAAAGCGACGGTTCCTGCGCTCGCGCAGGCGGCGGATGAAGTTTTGCACGAGCAGCGTTTTGATGAATACTTCGAAGCAGCCATCCAGCGCGTCCTCGACCGCCGCCTTTTTGATGCCGAAATGCTCGATACGCAGGGCGCACGCTGGCAGGAAGTCGATTTTGAAGAAGACTACAAACGTGCAAAGAAGCTCTTCGAGGACGGGAATCTCGCATGAACTGGAAAGATACGCTCTATATCGCCTATCGCTGCGGAAAAGCAGAATTCAGCCGCGTGGTTTTCCGCATCGAAGCGCTGCTGCATTCCATCCAGCCAGGCAAGGTCGTCTTCTGCTCGACGGAAGGCATGGGCGGCTATGGTGACAATCCGAAAGCCATCGCAGAAAAGCTTCATGCAGATCACCCCGAGTATGAACTCGTCTGGCTCGTCAATGACATGCGCAAGACATTTCCTCCCTATATCCGCAAGGCGCCGAATACGCTCTGGAGCCGCGCCTATGAGTATGCGACGGCCAGGGTATGGGTCGACTGCCATCGCAAGCCGTTCGGCACGCGCAAGCGGGCGGGGCAGCACTATCTCCAGACGTTTCATTGCGACATTTGCTTCAAGCCGCTCGGAGCAGACCGAGGCGGCAAGATGCCGCGTATTGCGGAGATGGTCAGCGAGGCGGATTCAGCACTCATCGACCTCTGGCTCACATCTTCGAAATGGAACGAGGACATGGTACGGCGTGCCATGTATTATCATGGGCCTGTCGAGCGCGTCGGCTCGCCGCGCTGCGACATTCTCTTTCACGGGCGCGCATCGCTTTCGCCGCGCATCCGTGAGCATTTCGGCATTCCGCAGGATGCGCAGATTCTTCTTTTTGCGCCGACATTCCGCGCAGGCAGCCAGACGCGCCATCGGACGGTCGAGGCAGAGCAGGTCGCGCTCGACTTCCAGCAAGTCCTTGATGCTCTGGAAGCGCGGACGGGACATCCATGGTATCTCATGCTCCGACTCCATCCGCAGGTGGCAGCGCATATGGAGAAGTATCCGTTGGCGCAGAATGTCCGCCATGTCGTCGACGCCAGCCAGTATGGAGATGCCTACGAGCTTCTCGCTGCAGCAGATGCCCTGTTGACGGATTACTCCTCGCTCGCATTCGATGCGAGCTTTGTCCATCTGCCCGTCTTTCTCTACGCCGACGATCTTGCGGCTTATCAGGCAGACCGCAACAAACTTTATTTCGACATGTACCACCTGCCATTTCCCTTTGCTGAGACACAGCAGGCATTGCTCGAAAACATCCAGTCCTTCGACAAGGCGGCCTACGATGCTGCACTCGATGCGTTCCTGCGCACCATGGACACGCGCGAAGACGGCCATGCCTGTGAACGGGCGGAACGCATTATCGAAGCGTGGATGACAGAAACATTTGTCTTGCAGGGGGGGGCAGACTCTGTATAATAGAATACAGATATCCACAGCGAACATCATCGTGCAAACGGATGTCCGCTGTTTTTTTGTGGCAATATTTCTGTATTGCATACAGGTAGCAGGGTGATGTGAATGATCCGTGATATGACATCGGAAGAGCGGTATATACGAAAGCGATTGCGGAGAGCAAGAAAGGAAGCAAAGTCGTTTTACGATTGCAGGAAGTATCCAATTAACAGGCACAAGATTGTGTTTATGAACATCGAGGGGACTGTTGGGTATGGTTGCAATCCGAAATATATCTGCGAGGAAATGCGTCGCCGCAATGCAATGCGACGTGAAAACAATGAAAAGCCGTATGACCTCGTATGGCTCGTAGATGATATATCGCTTCCGTTTCCCGATGATGTACGTGTCGTGAGAAATACGTTGAAGAATCGTGCATACGAATTGTCAACAGCGGCAGTATGGGTTGACAACAGTCGGAAACAGCTTGAAGTGCGCAAGCGTTCTGAGCAAGCATGATTCGGATATGATCGACATCATGCTGTCAAATTCTGATTTTCGCGATGCGAGATTGTCGCGCGGCATGCTGTACGACGGAAGCGTCCTCAAAATTGGTTCGCCACGCAACGATGGGCTGGTGCGTCGTGATCCTGATGCCTGCATGGCTGTCAGGAGAAAATATGGTCTGCGGCCAGAGGACCATATCATGATGTATGCGCCGACATTTCGAGGCGGCAGCCAGACGATGCAGCGTACCATTGCAAAGGATCTGCATGTACCTGATTTCGGGCGCGTCCTTTCCCATATGCAAAAACGGTTTGGTGGCGAGTGGTACATGTTTCTGCGGCTCCATCCGCAACTTACCGCGCGTCATATCGGGTGGAACATCAGCGGCAGCCACTTGATCGATGTGAGCCAGGAACCTGACATGTATGAACTGCTCGCCGCCTGCGACGCATTCCTGTCGGATTATTCCGCGTCTGTATTCGATGCAGCGGTCATGAACATTCCGATCTTCTTGTACGTCGATGATTATGATGACTACATTCGGGAACGTGGAAACCTTCTGATCGATTTCAACGAACTGCCATTTCCGTTCGCAAAGAATGACGATGCGCTTGCGTCGTGCATCCTGGATTTTGATGAGGAGAAATATCATGAGGGACTGGCGGAAATGATGAAAACATTCGGCGTCATCGAGCATGGCGATGCGAGCAAGAAAGCCGTAGATGAAATCCTGTCGCACATGTCGGAATGACACCGGTTCGGAAGGAGCGATTCAATGAAATGCGGAGCAGTGATACTGGCGGCAGGGCAGGGAAGCCGGTTTCATGGGAAAAAGCAGTTTTTCGAATTCATGGGCAAGCCGCTTTGGCGTCATGTGTATGACAAAGCGAAGCGCGTGATGCAGGATGATGAAAATATCGCCGTCGTCGGTGTCGAAATCGAAGGCGGCGAGACGCGCAGCGAGTCCGTTCAGAACGGACTGCATGCGCTCAAGCGCGACACGCAGCGCGTCATCATCCTGGAGGCGGCGCGCCCGCTCGTCACGGAGGAACAGATCCGCCTCCTGCTGACAAGCGAGGCGCCATCGCAATCGTTCGTGATGCCGCTCGTCGATACCGTCATCATGCGCGACGGCACATACCTCGATCGCGACAAGATGTATGACCTCCTGACGCCGCAGGCGTTTGACTATCAGAAGCTGCTTGCGGCCTATGAAACGGGCAGATACGAGAATATGACAGACGAAACGCGCGTCATGTATGAGGAATACGGCATCCAGCCGCTTCTCACCGAGACAAGCGACAATCTCATAAAGGTAACCTATCGGAAGGACATTTACGTCATCCGCCAGATGGCAGAGGAAAGGAACGGCGAAGAATGAAAAAGGTTTTGATTACAGGCGGCAACGGCGACATATCGAAAGCGATCATCAAGAAGCTCGAAAAAGAGGGGGGATACGAAATATACGCACCATCACATAGCGAGATGGATGTGACAGATATGGATGCTGTGACGGCATACGTAGAAAAAATCAAGCCAGACATGCTTATCAACAATGCAGGATATGTCAAGCCACAATCTATCAAGCAATGCGATATCAAAACGGCTAAAAATGCAATCGACGTGAATCTTTTCGGAACATACAACTGTACAGCAGCGGTTTTGCGAATCAAGCCTGATGCGCAGGTCATCAACATCGGTTCATCCGCTGCGACGAAGATACATGGAACATGGTCATCGTATTGTGCATCAAAAGCGGCTGTTGTCATGGCAACGCAGTGCTGGGCAGCGGATGGCGTGGATACGGTGTGCGTTTCGCCTGGCAGAACGCGTACGAAGATGCGCAAGGGACTCTATCCTGACGAAGACCAGACGACGCTCATGGATCCTAATGATTTTGCGGCCGTCGTCATGAAGGCGGTGCATCATGACTATCCTGCCGGCGCGCATATCAATGTCAACATCAACAATGTCAAGGAGCTCATCCATGGATAGAAAAGAATTCATCATCAAGACGGAAAAGCAGTTTACGCCGCTCAACGATATGATCAATCATTTTATCAAGGATAAAAAAGGCGTTGGCATGGTGAATGTGTACGTGGCGCATACGACGTGTGCAATCAAAATCCTTGAGGGTGAGTTACTGTTGCTCGGCGACATCAACAACTATCTCGATAAGACATTCCCCAAAGAAGGAAAGTACTTGCATGACATCATCGAAATTCGCGACGTGCCTATCAATGAACGCGTGAATGGTGTCTCGCACATGCGCCAGCTCTTTTTTGACGTGAGTTCAGACATTCCTGTCCAAGATGGAAAGATGATGCTCGGCAAATGGCAGACGGTCTATCTTGTGGAATTCGATCCTGTGCGCGATCGGAAAGTGATTGTGACATATCGGGATTGAGTGAAAGATTGGCTTCTGCCTCCAATGAAAAAAGCGCACCCAGATTGGATGCGTTTTTTCATGCCTCATGTGATATCGAAAAGCTGGCTGGTTATAACGCAGCATTTTTCAATGAAATCCTTGGGGGCGTGTTCGATAAATTTTGCATTTCTTTGGTGCAGATCGAGGGAACGTACATGGAACGGCAGAGCATAGCCTGTCGTCGTCATTTCTTGCGGTAATGCAAATTCTAAAGCAAACCCATGCTTCTGGCTGGTGATCGGAATTACAATCTTCAAGCCTCCGGGCAACGGTATATCGTTTCTGCTGATGATGAGGACAGGTCGGTAGTTTCCTTGTTCATGACCTGAAATAGGATTCAGATTGACCTTGTAGATATCGCCTTGCTGGAACAATCAGTCCACCACCTCTGCGCCGACATCTTCCCCCCAGTCTGCTTCATAGCATCGTCCAACATCTTCTGCTGTTATTTGGGACAAAGGCTTATTATAATATTTCTCGTACATGTCCTTGATATCGTACTTTGGCCGGATGATGATTTCCTTATGGCGAGAATAGATTTCCACCCTTGCTCCGCTGTGAAGACCGGTGTCTGCTGCCATCTGGCTGGGAATCCGGATGCCGATGCTATTTCCCCATTTGGTTAACGTTGCCTCCATGAGAATCAGCTCCCTTCTTTTGATATACATTGTATATCATTCGTTTTGGGTTGTCAACGATGTCTCATGCAGCTTTCTCTTGCGGTTTCCTGTGCAGATGGAATAAAATGGAAGCAGGATGCAATTCGGAGATGGGATGGTGACAGGAAACCATGAAAAGCATGACGAGCGGGATGCAGGCATATCAGGCGGCCTATCGGAAATGGAAGCAGAAGGACTTGGCGGGGGCGCGCAAGACGCTTCTTGCTGCCTGGAATCGTGGCGGGAAACGATCGATCTATGGCATGTTGCTGATGGCGTACATCCTGCGGGATGAAAAGCAGACAGTGTCGGAGGTGCGGCAGCTGCGCGAGTTCCTGACGTCATTTGATGGGGCGCCGGAGCAGAACCTGCTCGCGGATGCGTGGAGCCTCTTGGGATCGGCGCTGCGGAAGCTCGGTGAAAACCGGGCGGCGGTCGATGCGCTGCTGGAATCGGCGAGGCTCGAACCGAATCCCGCGCAAAAGCTAGTGGAGTGCAGCAATGCCATCTTTGCGGCGGATGCGGTCGAAGATTTTACAGCTGAAGAGTTCCAGCAGCTTTATGCGCGGTATCGGGAGCTTGTCGCGGGCTTGCAGCCAAAGGCGTATCCGGCACCAGCATGGCATCACGCGAAGCTTCGCATTGGGTATCTTTCGGCCGATCTTCGCGACCATGCCGTGGCGCAGTTCGTGCGGCCGCTGCTCAGGGAGTATGATCATGCGGCGTTTTCCGTCTATGTCTATTCGCTCGTGCGGCAGGAAGATGGCGTGACGGCGGCGCTCCGCGACCCTGCAGCCGTCTGGCGGCGCGTGGCGGGGCAGCCGTATGCTGCGATTGCCGAGCAGGTTCGCACCGACGAGATTGACGTGCTGTTTGATCTTTCGGGCCATTCGGCGGAGAATGCGCTGCCGGTCTTTGCCTGGCGGCCGGCGCGCGTGCAGATTTCCGGCATCGGATATTTCAACAGCACGGGGCTCGAGGTGTGCGATGGCTTCCTTTCGGATATGTACTGCGCGCCAGAGGCACGTTCGCCGTATTTTGTGGAGCCTCTTCTGCGCCTGCCGCAAACACATTTCTGCTATGCGCCATTCACGCGGTTTCCCGCCGTTCAGCCGCCGCCCTGCCTTGCAAAAGGCTATGTGACATATGGTTGCTTCAATAATTTTTCAAAGGTCACGGATGAAATGCTGGCGCGCTGGCGGCAGATCCTCGCGGCAGTGCCGGAAGCGCATCTGCTACTGAAGCATGCGATCTTTGACAGCGGGGAGGGGCGGACGTATACGGTCGAGCGTTTGCGGCGGCTCGGCTTTGCGGACGAGCTTCTCGGACGCATTGAGATGCGCGGCCTTTCGAAAGATTACTTGCGCGAGTATGGCGACATGGACATTGCGCTCGACACGTTCCCGTATCCGGGCGGCCTCACGACATGCGAGGCGCTGATGATGGGCGTGCCGGTCGTCTCGCTCGTCGGTGAGCGCCATGGGGCACGGTTCGGGCGGAGCTTCCTCGAAAATATCGGGCTCGGCGAGCTCGCGGTTGATACGCCGGAGCGCTATGCCGAGCTTGCCATCGGCCTCGCACAGGACGCGCAGACGCTTGCGGCATTGCGGCAGATTCTGCGGCCAAAGATGCTGCAGTCGCCACTCATGGATGGCGCGGGCTATGTGCGCGCCGTCGAGAAGCTTTTCCGCGACCTCGTCGCCGAGAAATCGCGCTGAAAAACAAGACAATCCTGTCAGACTCGTGCTATACTGTAAAGTATGGCACGAGTCTTTTTCGTGCAGATCGTGTAGATTTTGAGAGAAAAGAGGGAACTGCCGTGGCTGAGAAGATCCGTCCCGAGCTCCTGACGTTTCTGACGGCGTCGGAGCTGCCGCTCCGCATCCTCGTCGTGGAGAGCCTCTCCTATTTGCCGGAGCTCCGCAAGATGTTCCCGCGCGCTTCGCTTTATGCGGTCGCGGCAGACGGGGACCGGTTCGAGCGGCCGGAGTTTTCGGGGCTCGGCGTGCAGTTCCTGGAGCTTGACTATCTCGCGGAGCCGCTGCCGTATGGGCCGGAGTTTTTCGATTACATCATTTCGGATCTCACGCTCGAACAGGCAGGCAACCCGCAGGACATCGCGGCGGGCTTCTCGCATTTTTTGAAGCAGACGGGCGCGTTTCTCACGAGCTTCCGCAACATCCGCCACTGGTCGGTCGTGCAGGAGCTTATGGACGGCCATTACTACCAGGTCGTTGCACGGCTCTTTGCGAAGCCGGAGTTTGAGAAGCTGCTCTATGCGTCGTATTACAAGGACGTGCGCGTGCGGCCGCAGCGGCGGACGGCGCCCGAGGGCGTCGTCGATCATCTCGTGGCGGCGGGCTTTGACAACCTGCATGACGATCTCGAGACGGAATACTGGCTCGTCTTTGCTGCGCGGTCGATGCCGGAGCTCTCGCTGCTCAAATCGTTTTATACGGCGGAGCAGCGAAAAGAGCTGGCGCGGCTGCTGCACCGCATCGAGTACGATGTCGATCTTCCGGCGCAGGTTATGGCGTTCTGGTTGTTTTATGCCCATGTCGGACTGTTTCCCGACTATGCGGCGAATTTCGTGAAGGAAGCGTGCTTTCATCCCGAGCGGTTCTATCGTCATCTGTTCGCATCTTCGGATGCGGCGCAGCGCGAGAAGGTGCGCGGGATGCTCGAAGCGGCACGCGAGTCCGTGACGACGGAGGAGGAAGCCCGCATGCTCGCGGGGCTCGTGGAAGAATTTTCGGAAAAGGGGGCAGAGGCATGAAGACGGAAGCGATTGAACGGATGCTCGACCCGCAGAAAATTGCGTTCATCACCTGCGTGAACAGCGAGGACTGGTACAGCGAGTGCCGCCTCTACCTCGAAAGCCTCGAACTGCCGGACGGCATGACGGCCGAATACCTGCCCGTCCGCGGTGCGGCGTCGATGTGCGCGGGCTACAATCAGGGCATGATGGCGTCCGATGCGAAGTACAAGGTCTATCTGCATCAGGACACGCTCGTCGTCAACAAGCATCTTGCGGCCGACCTGCTTTCGATTTTCGCTGATGAAAGCATCGGCCTTGTCGGCGTCATCGGCTGCCGCAGCCTGCCGCGCTCTGGCGTCTGGTGGGACGGCATGCGGACGTATGGGCGCGTGCTGCATGCCTGCGAGCCCGAGAGCGTCGTCGATTCGCACTGCATGGAGCCTCAGGGGGCATATCAGGCTGTCGAAGCCGTGGACGGGCTCTTTCTCGCGACGCAGTATGACCTGCGCTGGCGTGATGACCTCTTTACGGGCTGGCACCTTTACGATACGTCGGAGTGCATGGAAATGCAGCGCCATGGGCGGCAGGTCGTCGTGCCGAACCAGAGTGCGGATTTCTGGTGCATCCACTGCCCGAAAGAGAAGCCGCTCGCGACGTCGTACAAGAAATATCAGAAGGCCTTCCTGCGCGAATACGGAAGCGAGCTTCATCCGGAGGTGTAACAGGTGTCCGAGGAATTCTTCAACTGGCAGATGACGTGCGACCGCTTCGCGCAGGAAGGCGACGTGCGCGGCATGCGGGCGTGCGCGGCAGAAGTGCGCGCGCTCACGGTACCGGGAGCGCCGGCGGAGGCCGATGCCATGGAGGCGGAGGCGGCGCTGTATGCAGGTGATGCGGAAACGGCGGAGCGTTACGCGCGGGCGGCCGTGGCAAAGGATGCCCATCATTTTCGCGGCAATCTCGCGCTTGCGGGAGCGCTCGGAGCGCAGTTCAAGCTCATCGAGGAACTGCCTCTGCTCGCGGCACTCACGCACGAGCTCGAGACGGCGCTGCTGCCGGGACGGGCAAACGCGGCCGGCATGACGGAGGAAAAGGATCAGGAAGCCTGGGCGCGCCATCTGCGGCAGTTCCTGTTCCGCGCGCGTGGCTTCGAGGCGGATGCTGCCTATCTCGCGGCAGATCCCGGGCGGGCGGCCGAGGCTCTGCGGCATGCCTCGGCGCTCGCGCCCGACATCGGCACGGCGGCAAACCTCTACAGCAAGCACCTCTTCATGAAGAATTACCGCATGCAGGTGCCGAAGCAGAAGCGGCTTGATGCCGAGATGTTCGGCGAATTCTTCCAGGGCATCCAGCCCTATCGCCATGACCAGGTGCGGCGGCTGCCGGAAAAGCGGCTGCGGATCGGCTATCTTTCACGCGATTTCCGCCTGCACGCCATGGCTTATTTCATGATGCCGTTTCTGCGCGACTTCGATCCCGAGCATTTTGCGGTCTATGTCTACGCCTCAGGCGCCGTCGATGATGTCACGCGGCGCTTCCAGCGCTGCCATGTGCAGTGGCGCGACTTTCGCGGGCGCTCGGCACATACGGCAGCCCGTATCATCGGCGAGGATCAGATCGACATCCTCGTCGATCTCTCGGGCCATTCGCAGGACAATGCGCTGCCCGTCATGGCATTTCATCCAGCACCGATCACGCTGACGGGGCTCGGCTATGTCGCGACGACGGGACTCCATGCCATCGACGGCGTGCTCGTCGATGGCGTCACGATGCCGGCGGGTGCGGACGAGGAGGCCTTTGTCGAGCGGCCCGTACATCTTCCAAGTCTGTTCTGCTATCAGCCGGGCGCCGTGCGCGAGATGCCGCCGGTCTCGGGCTGGTCGCCGTATGCGCGTAACAACTATGTGACGTTCGGCAGCTTCAACAACCTCGCGAAGCTCACGGATGAGACGCTGCTCTGCTGGCGCGCCATCCTCGACCGGGTGCCGCGCTCACGCCTCGTCTTCAAGGGCAAAATGCTCAGCGTGCCCGATGGACGGCAGCTCTTTACCGAGCGATTGCAGGCACTGCAGTTCCCCATCGAGCGCATCGAATTGCGCCCGTTCAGCGAGCGTTATCTCGAAGAATATGCCGACATCGATATTGCGCTCGATCCTTCGCCTTACACGGGCGGCCTCACGACGTGCGAAGCGCTCTACATGGGCGTGCCCGTCGTGACACTGCGCGGCCGCACACATGGCAGCCGCTTTGGCGCGAGCATCCTGACGGCAGCCGGCCTCCCGGAGCTCATCGCGGAAAACGAGATGGAGTATGTCAAGATTGCCGTCGCGCTCGCCCGCCATCCCGAGCACCTGGCACTCAATCGACAGCGTCTGCGTACGCATCTCGAAGCCTCTCGCCTCATGGACGCGAAAGGCTATATGAAGGGCGTCGAAGGCGTCTACCGCAAGCTCTGGCACGCATTCTGCGACAAGGGCGACCGCTGGGCAATGAAAAAATCCTCAAAGAAACAATAACTTGGAACTTGCATTTTTTATTGTTTTCAAGTATAATCAAATGCGGATATCCTTTTGCACGCTTTTAATTTGCTCTTCAAATGAAAGCCAGAATCGGACATCTGCCAATCAACACTATTCAAAGGGGACGAAAGAACATGGCTTTCGAAGACAAGACGTTGGTATGCAAGGACTGCGGCAAGGAGTTCATCTTCAGCGCAGGCGAGCAGGAATTCTATGCAGAAAAAGGCTTTGAGAACGAGCCGGTCCGCTGCCGTGACTGCCGCGAGAAGCGCCGTCGCAGCCGCGAGGGTGGCGAACAGCGCCAAATGTATAAAGTCATCTGCGCTGACTGCGGCAAGGAGACGGAAGTGCCGTTCGAGCCGAAGAACGACCGTCCGGTCTACTGCCGTGACTGCTTCAGCAAGCATCGCGCACAGCGCAACTAAGTGAAAAATAGCCTCCCTCTCAGAGGGAGGGGGACCGCGAAGCGGTGGAAGGAGTAGTAGGATGCACAAGCTGACCTGCTGCTCCTTTTGTGTGTGAAGAATTAAGAATTTACCGAAAGTAGGGATTTCATGTTCAAATGGAAAAAACTTCTCGCCGTCGGCGCACTTGCTCTTGCGGCGACCATCGGTTTCGCCGGCTGCGGCGGCAACAATGCTGCGACGTCTTCCAGCAGCGGCGCCAAGACGCTCAAGGTCGGCTCTTCTGTCGACTTTGCACCGTTCGAGTTCCAGGACGAAGGCCAGGCGGAATACCAGGGCTTCGACATGGATCTCATCCGTGCGATTGGCAAAGAGATGGGCTATGATGTCGAGATCAGCAACATCGGCTTTGACGGCCTCATTCCAGCACTCCAGGCAAAGAATGTCGATGTCCTGATCACGGGCATGACGATCAACGACGAGCGCAAGCAGAGCGTTGATTTCTCCGATCCGTACTATCAGTCCGGCCTGACAATCGTCGTGCGCGAAAACGAAGAGAACATCAAGAGCTTCGATGATCTCAAGGGCAAGCGGATTGCCGTCCAGATCGGCACGACGAGCGCCAAGGAGACGAAAGTCATCCCGGGTGCCGAAGTCAAGGAACTCAATACGCCAGCCGACTGCTTCATGGAACTCAAGAACGGCGGCGTTGATGCCGTCGTCAACGACCGCCCGGTCAACGACTACTTCATCCACTCCAGCCAGCAGACCGGCGTCAAGACGCTGCCTGACCGCCTGACGTCCGAAGACTATGGCATTGCTGTCGCCAAGGGCAACACCGAGCTCCTGACAAAGATCAACGACGCCCTCAAGAAACTCAAGGACAACGGCGAATACGACAAGATCTTCGCCAAATGGTTTGGCGATCAGAAGAAACAGTAAAGTGTATAAGAACTTCATCGAGACTGTCACAGAAAACGACAGTCTCTTTTTGTGTGGCAAATGCTTTCGAGCTAGCCCCCTTCTAGAGGGGGGCCGAAGGGCGGGGGGAGTCCCCTGCACATCATGACAAATAGCAGGGTGTGACTTCCGCGGGTGCGAAAAATAATTTCAAAAAAGTGTTGACATCGCCGCCGAAAGCGTGTAATATAATGCAAGTCGGCGGCAGACAGCGAGAGCACAGCACCGCAGACAACAATGATCTGATGAAGCCGCAAGCTTCGAAAAAAGAAATTCAAATTTCTTCTTGACAAAGCGAACGCGCCGAGGTATCATATAGAAGCTGATTCACGAAAGAGCTTTTCAAAAGCTTCCAGAGAGAATCACGGGTGTTCTTTGAAAACTAAACAATGTAGATTATCATG
>OMZR01000012.1 GCA_900315575.1 uncultured Veillonellaceae bacterium | reverse complement strand
AGTATGCTGCGACGCGCGGCCTGCGTGAAAGGGCCGGGGAATCTTGTCGTTCCCTTGAGTTGCACGGCACGGCCGTGAAGCAGGGTGGCACCGCGAATTTCTTCACATACATCGAAAAGTTCGTCCCTGACAGTGTTCTTGTACTGTCAGGGACTTTTTGTATGCCATGTCCCTGACGCATCCACAGGAGGAATCCATCATGGCAGAAGAAATGCAGAAGAAAATCATCCTTTCCGGCATCCAGCCGACGGGCGTCTTCACGCTCGGCAACTACCTCGGCGCCGTCAAAGGCTGGAAGGATCTGCAGGAAGAATACAACTGCTACTATTTCATCGCCGACCTGCACTCGATGACGATCCACATCGACCCGCAGAAGCGCCGCGCCCAGACGCGGCAGGCGTTTGCTCTCCTGCTCGCCTGCGGCATCGACCCGGAAAAGAGCCTTGTCTTCGTGCAGAGCCACAACAAGTGCCATGCCGAGATGGGCTGGATCATGGACTGCTGCTCGCAGTTCGGCGAGCTCTCGCGCATGACGCAGTTCAAGGACAAGTCGCAGAAGCACCCGGACAACATCAACGCGGGCCTCTTCACATACCCCGCGCTCATGGCCGGCGACATCCTGCTCTACCAGGCGGACTACGTGCCCGTCGGCGAAGACCAGACGCAGCACCTCGAATTCACGCGCGATGTTGCGACGCGCTTCAACCATACGTATGGCGAAATCTTCAAGCTGCCGGAAGGCTATTTCCCGAAAGCGGGCGCACGCGTCATGAGCCTGCAGGATCCGACGAGCAAGATGAGCAAGTCCGACACGAACCCGAAAGCAACGATCTCCATCCTCGACGACGAAAAAGTCATCCTTAATAAGTTCAAGAGCGCCGTCACGGACAGCGAGTCCGAGGTCGCGTTCCGCGAAGGCAAGGACGGCATCAACAACCTCATGACGATCTACTCCGCCGTCACGCACAAGACAATGGATGAAATCACGGCCGAGTTCGCGGGCCACGGCTATGGCGATTTCAAGAAAGCCGTCGGTGAGGCCGTCGCCGAGGAGCTGCGCCCAATCCGCGAGAACTTCGACCGCCTCATGAACGACCGCGCCTACCTCGACGAGCAGATGAAAAAAGGCGCCGAGCGCGCGACGTACATCGCGAACAAGACGCTGACGAAGGCGAAGAAGCGCGTCGGCCTGCTGCTCGAGAACTAAGAAAGCGCCGAGCACGCGAAAAATAATTTTCTTCTAAACAACAAGACCTCCCAATGTATCATAATAGAAGGCGTACAATCCTTCGACTTGCACATTGGGAGGTTTTTCTTTGTTCAGCAATTTCGTTGTCGCCGTGAGCGCTGTCATCCCGATTTTCGTGCTCATCGGCATCGGCCTCTTCGTCAAGCGCGCCAAGCTCATGACGCCCGAGGAACTCAAGCACACGAACCGCATGGTGTTCCGCGTGTTCTTCTTCTGCATGATGTTCGCGAACATCTACCGCGCCGATTTCGAGGACGGCTTCGACCCGAGCCTCGTCGTTTTCGGCATGACGGCCGTGACGCTGCTGTTCCTCGCCTCGATGGCATTCGCCGTCTGGTTCGAAAAGGACAACCGCAAGCGCGGCTCGATCGCGCAGGCCATCTTCCGCAGCAACTTCGTCATTCTCGGCATCCCGATTGTCGTCAACATCTTCGGCGAGGAGGCGGCTCTCATTCCGACGATGATGATTGCGGCCATCGTGCCGCTCTACAACATCTTCGCCGTCTTCGAGCTCGAGATGTTCCGCGGCGGCAAGTTCCAGCTCGTGCCGATTCTCATCCGCGTGCTCAAGAACCCGATGATTGACGGCATCATCCTCGGCGCGCTCTGCCGCCTGCTGCCGTTCCCGATTCCCGACCCGATCCTGAAGCCGATTGCGCAGGTCGGTGCGGCTACGACGCCCGTCGCGCTGATTATCCTCGGCGCGTCGTTCGAGAAGGGCGGCATCGCCGACAGCCGCCGCGACCTCTGGGCCAGCACGATCGCGCGCCTCATCGTCGCGCCTGCCATCATGCTGACAGCCGCCGCGCTGCTCGGCTTCCGCGGTGCCGAGTTCGTCACGCTCATCGCCATCTTCGCAACGCCGTGCGCTGTCGCTTCATACGCCATGGCGCAGCAGATGGGCGCCGACGCCGCGCTCGCAGGCAACTGCGTCGTCTTCACATCCGCACTGTCGGCGTTCACGATGTTCGGATGGGTCTTTGTGACAAAGACGCTCGGGCTGTTCTGATTCGTCAGTACGTGCCTCTGAACTACCCTCTCAGTCACGCTTCGCGTGCCAGCTCTCCCAGAGGGAGAGCCTGCTGTTGTCTGTATCTTTCGATCAATCGAGGAACCTTATGGCAAGCCAAAGATCATTTCTTTGCATATCTCCTAAGTACGTCTCTTCCTTCACCTGCCGCGCATCCTCCTGCCCGCTCGCTGGCAATGGCCCTGTCCCTCCGCGCTGCCCGGCTCTGCGCGACCTGCATCTTTCGAGCATTTACGAACGGTCGCTGCTGCTCGTGTGCCCGCATGCCGCCGCGCAGGTGCTCTTCTTTCGCGGAAAGTTCCATTTCGAGATGAACTCCATCCCTACAGGAAGCCTCCGCCCCGCGAACCGCGATGTCCCGACGCTGGACGAGCCCCTGCCGGAGCTCTCATACATCCTCGACCTCCAGCGGACATGCCTGCGCATCCTCGAAACGCAGAAATACGCTATCGACGTGCGTCTCATCCTGCTCGGCCTCTACCTCGAGGACGCTGTCGACTTCATCAGCGATGGGCACGGCTACGACCTCGGCAAGATCATCAAGAGCTACGAGTCGCCGCTGTTCGCCGCCCGCTTCGACGCGGCCCTGCGCAACGTGAAGTTCGACCCGCTCAAACATCTCGACTTCCTCTGGGGCATTGTGCGAACGCTTGCAACAGCCCCAGGCGCGCCGCTCGACCGCGAGGACTTCGCGCAGACGGCCAGCGCATTCCACCTCGACGCACCCGCGCCCGACCTCGCGCAGATCGCGCGCGCCTGGCCCGTCTGCCGTCGCAGCCTCGAAGGCTACGTACTCCTGCCGCACGAGAAGCTGCTCGAGAACTTCCTGCTGCACCAGTTCTACACGGAGCTCTACCCCTGCGCCGTCCCGGGCGGCCTCATCCACAACTACTGGATCTTCGTGCTCGGCTACAAGGTCTTCGAGCTCCTGCTGACCGGCCGCGCCTCCATCGGCCGCCAGAGCTTCAACGATGCAGAACTCGCCGCCTTCGCCGCCCGCGCTGCGCGCCTGCCGCAAACGCCAGCAGGTCTCCACGCCATCGAAACAGCACTCGCGCCACGCGAGGAAGATAGTCTCGGCCTCTTCAACCTTCTGTTTCATTCCTTAAAATAAATTAAATTTCGTTTGAAACACGTTCTGGTTGCAAAAAACACTTATTTTCTGCTTTTTTTATGTTATAATAAGTTTGGCCATCAAAAAGTCTCCATGCTTTTTGCCCCGATGGCCACCCCATAGGCACGTCAGTCGCAGATCGACCCTTTCCTCTGCGGCTGGCGTGTTTTTTCTTTATTCAGGCCGAAGCAAAATGCGCGATGACGAACTGCTGGAATGTCAGCGCGGCCGGCGAGAGCGGCTTCGCGCGGTTCCAGGCGATGCCGACGGCGCGCTTGCAGACCGGGAACGAAATCGGCAGGTAGACGATGCCGAGGTGCTCGATGCCCGGGATGTTCGGAATGATGCTGACGCCGAGCTTCGCCGCGACGAGGCTCGCGAGCGTGTTGACGTCGTCGCCCTCGAAAATGACCTGCGGATGGCTGTCAGCGAGCTCGAACGACTGATCGACGAGCGTGCGCAGGCTGTAGTTCGGCTTCAACGTAATCAGCGGCTCGCGCTCGATGTCGCGGAGCGTCACGCTCTCGCGGCTCGCGAGCGGATGGTCTTTCGGCACGGCGACGAAGAGCTCTTCGCTCCAGAGATACATCCACGCGATGTTCTCCGCCATCGTCATCGTCGAGCAGAGACAGAGATCCGTCTTGCCGCGCGCGACCTGCCGCATGAGGAACTTGCTGTTGTGCTGGTTCAGCTTGATACGGATCTCGGGATGCTGCGCATGGAACTCCGCGAGCAGCATCGGCAGCAGATACCCACCGAACGAATGGAAGAACGAGACGTTCACGACGCCGCCATCCTCCTGCTCAGGCGCGGCAACTTCCCTCTTCGCCGCTTCGAGCTCGCGCAGCACGCGGTCGACGTGATAGAGGAAGTGCTCGCCTGCATGCGTCAGCTCGGCACGCCGCGCATGACGCACAAAGAGCGGCGTGCCGAGCTCGTCCTCGAGCTTCGCGATCGAGCGCGAGAGCGCCGACTGCGACACGGCGCATTCTTCGGCCGCTTTCGTAAAGTGGCGCACGCGCGCCATCGCCTGAAAATATTGCAGTTGTGAAATCTCCATAAAGTCAGCTCCTGCATTTGATGTATGAAAGTCATGCATTTCAATCATAATGTTTTTGTCTTTTCTCTATTCTATCACATCTCTTCGCGAGTTTTATGCGTGATACTCATAGATTTTATGGAAATGTTGCATTGGACGCTACAATTCCTTGCAGTTATAATAAGTCCTGCAAGCAGGAGATATGCACCTGCTGCATGAGACAAGGTGATTTTCAAGATGCATACTTCATCCACTCCGGCTGCTGCTCCGGACAGGGAACTGCAGCTGGAACTAGGGATGAGCAGGGATGACACGAGCGACTTGTTCCTCGAAGCCGCGCCGCGCGTCGCTGCCCGTCCTCAGAAACCATCATCCGCAAGTATTTTCGTTTCGCGAAAGGAGTCTTCCCCTATGGCTACGGAAAAGGCTGCTGCGCAGCCAAGTCTCTGGAACCGCAATTATCTCTTTACGATCGCGGTCAATCTGCTCGTCTACAGCGTCCACTTCCTCCTGATGCTCTGGTCGACCGCATATGCGATGGAGCATTTCGGTGCCAGCCTCAGCATGGCGGGGCTCGCGTCCGGCCTCTTCATCGTCGGCGCACTCTTTGCCCGCATCCCGGCCGGCCGCTTCATTGACTTCGTCGGCCGCCGCCGCATGTTCCTCGTCGGCACAAGCCTGTTCTTCCTGCTGATTCTCGCCTACCTCGCGAGCCCGACGCTCGCCGTCTTCAACATCGTGCGCTTCGTGCATGGCGTTTCGTTCGGCATGACATCGACGGCCGCCAGCACGATTGTCGCCGCGCTCATTCCGCTCTCGAAAATGGGCACGGGCATCGGCTACTTCACGCTCGGCGTCACGATTGCCTCGGCTGTCGGCCCGTTCCTCGCCATGAACATCACGTCAGCGCATGCTTATGGCCTCGGCATCGAAATCACGGGCGCGGCCGCGTTCGTCATCTTCCTGCTTTCGTTCCTCATCAAGGCGCCGGAGCGCACGGTGCTGCCGCAGGAAAAGGAAGACCTCAAGCACGTTTCGTTTGACCGCTTCTTTGCCATCAAGTCGCTCGCCATCTCGTTCATCGCACTCATGGGCGGTGTCTGCTACTCCACGGTTCTTTCGTTCCTCGGCGCTTATACGTCGTCCATCGGCGTCACTGGCATCGGCGCGACCTGCTTCTTCCTCTGCTTCGCGCTGACGTCGTTCATCAGCCGCCCGCTGACCGGGTATCTGCTCGACAACTACGGCGGCAACGTCGTCGTCTATCCTTCGCTGCTCTCGATGGCCGTCGCCATGGCCATCATCGCGAATGCCACGAGCGACATCCCGATGCTCATCGGCGCACTGTTCCTCGGCTTCGGTTACGGCACGGTCACAGCCTCCTGCCACGCCCTCGCCGTCCACTGCGCCCCGATTCATCAGGTCGGCGTTGCGACGAGCACGTACTTCGTGCTGCTCGACTTCGGCATCGGCGTCGGCCCGTACACGCTCGGCAGCTTTGTTCCGAGCTTCGGCTTCTCCATCGTCTACCTCATCGCAGGTGCTCTCGCCCTCGTCGGCATGGGGCTCTATTACGTCATGATCGGCCGCTTCGGCCGCTTCACGCGCCATCAGATGGATCGCACAGCCGAAGCCAAGCAGATCGTCGCCCAGCGCCGCGAACACTTCTACAAAGAAGCCATGGCGGCCAGCCATTGAACTTCATAATCCGCCGCACCTCCGGGTGCGGCATTTTTTTGTTGCCCGGCACCCTGTCCTGCGATAGAATGAAGAAAAGGAGGCGGTTTCCATGCAACTTGCCAAGCCCATGCCGCTCGGCATTTCCAATTTTCCCGATTTGATCGAAAAAGGCTGCTATTTCGTGGATAAGACCCATGTCATCCGCGAACTTTGCCAGCATCGAAACCAGGTCACGCTCTTTACACGTCCTCGCCGATTCGGCAAGACGCTCACGCTGTCGATGATTGCATCTTTCTTCGACATGTCAAAAAAAGACCAGATTGCAGGATGGTTCCAAGGAACAAATATTGCAAAAGACGAATCCATCATGAAAATGGCTGGCACTTATCCCGTTGTGATGATCAGTCTCAAAGATGTCTCTGGAAGAACGCCAGAAGAAATTCTCAATATGATGAGATTGCTGCTCAGTTCCCTGTATCAGCCTTATCAGTTCTTGCGTGAAAGCGATTGTCTGACACTCAATGAAAAGAATTTTTTTGAAAGAATTTCCTCAGGCAAATCTTCCTTGGAAGATATGAAAGCATCCATCCATGATTTAACGGAATTCCTTCATCGATACTATCACAAAAAGCCTCTGCTTCTCATTGACGAATATGACGCTCCCATCCAGTGTGCCTGGGATCATGGCTGCTACGACGAGGTCATCTCGTTTTTCCGCCCGTTCTATTCCAGTGCATTCAAAGACAATGACGCTCTCGGCTTCGCCGTCCTCACTGGCGTCCTGCGCGTCGCGAAGGAAAGCATCTTCAGCGGGCTCAACAACCTCACAGTCTCGACCGTGCTCCATGGCGGCTACGCCGACGCCTTTGGTTTCACGCCGCAGGAAGTCGCCGAAATGGCGGAGACGCTCGGCTGTGCCGACAAGCTCCCCGAACTCGCCCGCTGGTATGACGGCTATCATTTCCAAGGTGCCGACATCTACAATCCCTGGTCCGTGCTGAACTATTTTTACGAAGACTGCAAGCCACGTCCTTTCTGGGTCAATACATCCTCAAATTCCATCCTGCGCACAATGCTCGAACGTGCTGACGCCCGCACATGGAAAGAAATGCAGACGCTCCTCTCTGGTGGCAGCATCATTTCTGCTGTGACGGAATCCACGATCTACTCCACGAAGATGGGGGCGCAGCGCAACGAGCTCTACTCCGTCCTGCTCTTCTGCGGCTATCTGCAATGCACGGGAGAAAACAGGGACGAGGACGAAGACGATCCGCTCTACCAGCTTTCCATCCCAAACACGGAAATCCGCCTGATTTATCGCAGAGAAGTTCTCCATTGGATGAACGGCACCGAAGGTACGGACATCGCGCTCTACGACATGCTCCAGGCCATGATGACTGGTGATACAGCAGGATTCGAAGAAAACCTCCAGGACCTCCTTCTGCGCACGGTCAGTTACCACGACACCGCCAAACAACCCGAAGTCTTTTATCACGGCCTCATGCTCGGCTTCACGCTCTACTATGAGCACCGATACCGCACACAGAGCAATCGGGAAAGCGACTGCGGCCGCTTCGACCTCGCCATGTTCCCGAAAAAAGCCGGCCTCCCCGGCATCATCATGGAGTTCAAGGCAGCAGAAAACGCCGAACAGCTCGCCGCTTCCTCCCAAGAAGCTCTCGCCCAAATCGATGCGAAAGATTACCTCGCAGAATTCCGCTCCGAACACATTGCGCCCGTCTGGAAATATGGCATCGCATTCTGTGGAAAACAGGTCGCCATCACCAGTAAATAACAACCATCCTCCCTATGCGTATACGGCTTTACATTTTCTTAACCGTTTCTTCTTTCATTTTGTTCAAATCCGTGTTATATTGAAGGTAGGAAATCTGAAAAGTTCCTCTCTACAACAAAATATGGAAGGATGGGTACTCCATGAAAACGAATGCACGCAAGCAGAAGCTGCTGGATGCCGAGCATGAGAAGATCGGGTGGATCGGGCTTGTGCGGCTCCGGGATGTGTACGATTTCGAGTGCTACCTCGCGCGGCGCGGGTGGAAGCCCTGCGTGACGGGCGGGAGCTGCCTCATGCGGGTCATGCGCGACGGGCGCGTGATCGAGGTGCTCTGGGATCCGGCGAAGCGCAAGACGCGCACGTCGCGGTATGGAATGGTTTTGTGGTACGACTTCCAGATTTTCGAGAGGGACAAGTGGTTCTAAAAATTTGAGAGCAAAAGAAGTGGTGATTGCAGCTGCGCTGCAATCACCACTTCTTTTGGGTTTTATCACTTTTTGAAATGTGCGAGGATCTCCGTGCAGTCCTGCACGAATTCGACAGTGCCGAGATACTTGCCGTCGCGGTCGTAGACGGCATGATAGCGGACGCTGACGGGCCTGCCGGCGATGGTGCGCCAGACGGTCATGTGGTCGCGCTTCTTTTCGCGGAAGTCGGCGATGAGTTGACGCACGGCGGGGACGACCTGCGGCGGATGGCAATCATAGACGGCATTACCGAGCGCGCTCTTCGGACGGGCGAAGACCTTGCCTTCGTTCTCGAAGAAGCGCAGCATGTCATCGGTGTCGATGAATGTGATATCCACGCCGACGAGCTTCAGGATGGCGCGGAGCTCGCGCACGGTCAGGGCGCCGCCCTCAAAGCGGACTTTGCCTTCCTCGATCTCGCTGATGCGCAGGCGTTCGGCCTGTCCGGCCTTCCATGCCTCGGCCTGTTCCCAGACCTCAGGCTCGTTCGTCAGGAACGCCGTACCGATCGTGATCGCATCTTCGTAGACGGCGTACCATTCATCATCGTTGAAGTAACGCAGGCAGAGCGGGAAAAGAATGCGGTCTTCCTTCGTTATCATCGCCTGCATGTGCTGGAGCAGTCCACGGATGCGGCCGCGATAAAGAAGAATGTTGTCAGGTTCTTCTTTGAGCGTCTGCGTCAGCACGCCAAGCTCTTTCTTGATTTCGTCATCCTCGCGCCACATGACGTCCGACGGGCCTGTGACACCGTAGCGGTACAGCATCGGCATGAGGATTTCTTCTTTTTTCGCATAGTGCGTGCGCACGCCGTTGAGCCGCAGGGTTGCGGGCAGGAATGATGCTGGCGGCTCGGGCTGTTCGTTCTCTTCCAGGAGCCGAGCAAGAAGCGTGTTCATCGCAGCATTCTCCGCACGAAGCCCACGGATGGGATGGCCTTCTGGGAGTTTTTCGAGGTCTGGGGCAGCCATGGCGGCCGCGCGGCGCGTCGCCGCAGAAGGTTCGATGTTTTCGCGGTAGCTCTTCAGAAGCTCCTGCTTGTCAGTCATATATGGATTCCTTTCATCGTTCTTTGTGTCTTCCTTGGCATGAATGCCCGGCATGTCAAATGCCAGGCATTGCGGCTTTCGGCAGGGCAGACGGCTCCTCGCCCTCTTCTTCGCGGATCAGTGCGATTTCGTCGCAGTTCGGGAATTTCGGGCAGTCGATGCAGTCTTTCCAGACTTTCGGCGGCAGCGTTTCCTTCGTGACGGTATGAAAGCCGAGCGTCTGGAAGAAGCCGGGCTTGTATGTCAGCGTGAAGAATTTCGTGACGCCGATCTTCCGACCCTCTTCGAGCAGGCGCTTCACGATTTCAGCGCCGATGCCGCGGCGCGTGAGGCGCGGCGAGACGGCCATCGTGCGGATTTCGGCGAGGCGGTCCCAGAGGATATGGAGGCCGCCGACGCCGACAATCGTACCCTGCTCGTCCTCGGCGACAACCATGTCGCGGAGCGTCTCGTAGAGCGTGTTGCGCGAGCGCGCGAGCATGACGCCGTCGCTCGCGTAGTCGTTGACGATTTGGAAAATCTGTTCGATATCATCGAAAGTGGCTTTGCGGTAAATCATTTTCGGCCACCTGCTACCTAAAACATAAAACAATATAGAAATTGAACTATATCAAGGAAAATTCCTTGTTCATCGTGTATGCTTTGGCAAAGCGTTGCCGCTTCTGCTACTCACAAGTTCTGGTACACTCCGAAGGCGTAAATTCCCGACGAGCCATCGGTACTGGAAACAGGCTGCCTCTTCAGGCAGTCCGATATTCCTTTGCATCCCGCAAATTGAGCGCCGCGTTGAAGTCCCGGTCTTCTTTATAGCCACATGCTGGGCAATGGTATGTCCGTTCCCTGAGTTCCAGGTCTCGGAGAACATGTCCGCACGCATGGCAGCGTTTGGAACTTGGATAGAAGCGATCCACGATGCGGAGTTCGATGCCGGTGATCTCGGCCTTCCTCCGTAGCTTCTGCAGGAAGCTGTTGAATCGTTCTCCCGCAATCGCTTTCGCGAGATGCCGGTTCTTCATCATGCCGCGCACGTTCAGGTCTTCCACCGTGATGAAGCGTGGTTTTTGCTTCACGATGGCATGGATGACCTTGTTCTCGTGGTCTTCACGGATGCACGTCAGGCGCTGATGAAGCCTTTGTACCGTCAATTTCTTTTTGCCGATGTTTGCAGAGGCAGCAGCAGCGCTCCCACCTTTCTTTTTTCGCATCTCGTATTTCCGGCTCAGGCGCCTCTGCTCCCTTCTGAGCTTCCGTTCCAAGGCTCGAACCTTGGGCGACTTGTTGATATTTCGGAAGACGTTCCCGTTGCTCATGACAGCCAGCGACTTGATGCCGAGGTCGATGCCGATGCCATCCGAAGGTGGCGCATAGGAAGTCTCGCAATCTTTGTTGTAACGGCTTTTTTCGTCGATTTCTGCGGTCACGGAAACATAATAGCGTCCCGCGACGCAGGAGACCGTCCCGCTGATGACATTCGCGTCCTGCGGCAGGTAGCCGTATTCCTTCAGCCGCACCTGCTTCAGCGTCGGAATCATGACCTTGTGACGCCAAATTTGCCAGTCTCCCTTGTTATTCTTCGGGAAATAGAGCTTCACATCCTCACGGGACTTCCGCTTGAAGCGCGGGAATCCACCCTCGCCACGAAAGAAGCGCTGAAACGCATGCTCGGCGTTCACGAGCGCTTTCTTCCGCGCTTTCGAACCGCATTGGTCAATCCATGGCAGGCGCTTCTTCAGCACATGGTTGACGTACTTGTCAAAGTCCATGGCTGTGACGAAGTGCTTCTGATGGGTGTCGAGGAGGCCGCGCTGGTACATCCGGTACAGCAGGATGTTCCTCGCGACGTACTGGTTGTAGAGGAAGCGGCAGATGCCGATGGAACGGCGGATCTTATCTTTCTGTGCCTCGGTCGGCCGGAGCTCCGTCTTGAAGGATTTGAGCAACGTCCTCATCTCCCTTCAGCTTGTTCTTGTATTTCCGCAGGCCGTAGATGCGGCAGGAAAAGACATGGATGATGCTGATGAGGTCTTGGATCATTTCTTTTTCAGGGCTGAGGTCTTCATTGTTCAGGACAACGAGCTCCGTTCCGTGTTCTTCCAAGTGTGCCTTGAACCAGTCGTAGCCGAAGCGGACGAAGCGGTCTTTGTGCGCAATGTAGATGGCATGGATATGCCCCTGTTCGGATTCGCGGATGAGCTCATTCCAGTGCTTCCGCTTGAAGTTCAGGCCGCTGCCGATGTCCGTCACGACGCGGTCGACGATGACGCCGCGCGCATTTGCGAACTGTCGCAGGAATGCGACCTGGTTCTTCAAATCGTCTTTCTGGTTCGCTGTCGATACTCTCGCATAGATGACGTTCTTCTGATTCTCCGTTCGTTTCTCGGATTCCCCCATATACGCAAGGTACTGCTCTTCCGTATAAAACCTCCGGTTCGTCGGGGTTCGGAACGCTTTGAGCTTTCCCGTCACGTCCCATTTCTGCAACGTGCGGACAGTGACATGGAGCATTTCAGCGAACTCTTTCGGCTTGTACTTATCCATTTGATTATTATACCACATAAAACCATATTATTCTATATTTCCAATTGCAGTTGATTTCTCCTTTTGTGTTGGTTGAAATATAGTGCGTATTCGAAACAAATTCAGCCTCCCTCTTTGAGGGAGGGGGACCGCGAAGCGGTGGTGGGAGTAGTAGGATGTACTAGCCGAACGAGATTTTACGCTACTTCTAAAGTCCTTTAGCTACATACAGATATCCTGTTCAGCTACAGCCCCCAACTACTCCCCCCGCCGCTCACGCGGCCCGTCCCCCCTCAATGAGGGGGGCTGCGGAATAAGAATTGTTTGGCAATCAAAGATACAATCTGCCATCAAGCCGCTTCATTCCGCTTTTCCAGCGCTCGGGCAAACTTCTTTTAATGGGCATTCGTCGCAGAGCGGCCTGCGCGCCTTGCAGATTTTTCTTCCGTGCCAGATGAGCCAGTGGTGGGCGGCGCTCCAGTCTTCTTTCGGAATAGCTTTCTGGAGACCCTTCTCGACTTCGAACGGCGTCTCGCCGACCGCGAGCTTCAGGCGGTTCGCGACGCGGAAGACGTGGGTGTCGACGGCGATGGCGGGACGGTGGAATGCGATGGAGGTCACGACGTTCGCCGTCTTGCGGCCGACGCCGGGGAGCTTCAGCAGCTCGTCGTAGTCCTCGGGCACCTCGCCGCCGTATTTCTCGCAGAGCGTCATGCACGTCGCCATGATGTTTTTCGCCTTGTTGCGGAACAGGCCGCAATCGCGAATCTCGTCTTCGAGCGCTGGCAGCCCCATCTGCACGATGGCTTCCGGCGTTGCGGCCTTTGCAAACAGCCGTGCCGTCGTGACGTTGACACGCTTGTCCGTGCACTGCGCCGAAAGGATGACAGCGACGAGCAACTCAAATGGGTTGTTGAATTTCAGCGCCGGCTTTGCGCCTGCGTAGACCTCGCTGAGGATGCGCACCTGCTCGGCCTTGATTTTCTTCGTGACGCGCATATCAGTTCGTCAGGCTCCTCACGGGTGCCGGGATGCGGCCGCCGCGTGCGATGAACGCAGCCGAGCTGTACTTGTTTCGCACGGGGACGATTGGACAGTAGCCGAGCAGGCCGCCGAATTCGACCATGTCGCCGACATGCTTGCCCGGCACAGGGATGACGCGCACAGCCGTCGTCTTGTTGTTGATCATGCCGATGGCCGCCTCGTCCGCGATGATGCCCGAAATCGTGGCCGCCGACGTATCGCCCTCGATGGCAATCATGTCGAGACCGACGGAGCAGACGCACGTCATGGCTTCGAGCTTCTCAATCGAGAGACTGCCCTGCTGGACGGCGTTGATCATGCCCTCGTCCTCGCTGACGGGGATGAAAGCGCCCGAAAGGCCTCCGACATGCGACGATGCCATGAGGCCGCCCTTCTTGACGGCGTCATTCAAAAGCGCGAGCGCTGCCGTCGTGCCCGGTGCGCCGCAGGCTTCGAGGCCCATTTCTTCCAAAATGCGCGCGACACTGTCGCCGACGGCCGGCGTCGGGGCGAGCGAAAGGTCGATGATGCCGAACGGCACTCCGAGGCGTTTCGAGGCCTCGCGCGCGACCATCTGACCGACGCGCGTGACCTTGAATACCGTCTTCTTGATGGTCTCGGCGACTTCCGTGAAGTCCGCGCCCTTGAGCTCTTCGAGCGCGTGCTTGACAACGCCCGGGCCGCTGACGCCGACGCTGACGACCTTGTCGCCCTCGCTGACGCCATGGAACGCGCCCGCCATGAACGGGTTGTCGCCCGGCGCGTTGCAGAACACGACGAGCTTTGCGCAGCCGAGCGCTTCCTGTTCGCGCGTGAGTTCCGCCGTGCGCT
Organism: uncultured Veillonellaceae bacterium; assembly: GCA_900315575.1. Taxonomy (GTDB): domain Bacteria; phylum Bacillota; class Negativicutes; order Selenomonadales; family Selenomonadaceae; genus Selenomonas_C. The sequence continues at coordinate 18,328 of OMZR01000012.1, read as the reverse complement.
TGATGACCTCGCCCATCTCGCGGACGCAGTCCATATTGATGCCGGCCTTCGTCGAGCCGAGGTTCACAGACGAGCAGACGATGTCCGTCGTCGCGAGCGCCTGCGGGATAGACTGAATCAGCGTGCGGTCGCCCTTCGTGTAGCCTTTTTCGACGAGCGCGGAAAAGCCGCCGATGAAGTTGACGCCGACTTCCTTGCCCGCCTTGTCAAGTGCCTCAGCGACAGGGACATACGTATCCGTCTCGCAGGCATCCGCCGCGATGGCAATCGGCGTGACGGAGATACGCTTGTGAATGATGGGGATGCCGAACTCCGCTTCGATATCCTCGCCCGTCTTCACGAGGAACTCCGCCGACTTCGTGATCTTGTCATAGATGTTCTGGCAGAATTTCGTGATGTTCGGATGCGCACAGTCGCGCAGAGAAATGCCCATCGTGATCGTGCGCACGTCGAGCTTGTTCTCCGTGATCATGCGGTTCGTTTCAAAAATATCATCAAATGTAATCATGCGAGCCTCCTAACAACAGCACATAGCCTTCGCGTTTCACACATTATGCGTCACGTTGAAAATGTCCATGTGCTGCGCCTTGATGTCGAGACCCAACTTCTCGCCCTCCGCCTTGAGAACCTTCTGGAGCTCTCCGAGCGACATCTTTGCATTCTCCGGCATCTCCGCAATCATGACCATGTTGAAGAAGCCTTCCATGATATTCTGATTGATGTTGAGGATATTGACATCGTTCTTCGCGAGAATCGTGCTCACGGTCGCGATGATGCCGACGCGGTCTTTGCCGACGATGGTGACGACGAGTTTCATATCTGCAATCTCCTTTGGCTCCAGAAAAATCTGTGATCAGCGTGCGAACGCGATTTACAAGTTCACACAGCGTAGATTCATTATACCAAGACGGGACGGAAAATCCAAGAGCACGGCAAAAGATTGACGGAGTTTATTTTCTGCGGTATCGTAAAGGGCAACACACTTCAAAGGAGGAAGAATCATATGCGCTTTTCCCCGCGCGCCTCTGTCGTGCTGCTCGCCTGCGGGCATCTCACGAATGATTTCTACTGCAATTTCCTGCCCGTGCTGCTGCCGATCATCATGCCGAAGCTCGACCTCTCGCTGACGCTGTCGGGCCTTCTCGTCATGGTCATGAGCATCGCGAGCAACATGATGCAGCCCGTCTTCGGCTACCTCATGGACCGCCACCGCATGAGCTGGCTGCTCGTGCCCGTGCTGCCGTTCGGCGCCATCTGTATCTGCACGATCGGCTTCATCTCGACGAAAGTCATGCTCTTCATCGTCATCGCGCTGACGGGGCTCTCCGTCTCGGCCTACCACCCGCTCGGCTCGTCGCTCGTCGCGAAAGTCGCGCGCGCAGGCAAAGCGGGTATCGCCATGTCGCTTTACGTTGCAGGCGGCAACATCGGCTTCGCATTCGCGCCCGTCGTCATCGTCGCATTCACGGAGGCGTGGCCGCTCGAAAGCCTGCCCTGGCTCATCCTGCCGAGCCTCGTCATCATGGCGTTCTTCGCGGCGTCCGGCCTCTCGCATTTCTCGACCGTGCAAAAGACGGCAGGCGACCGCCTGCCGCTCCGCAAGATGCTCGCGAATCCCTCCGTCGTTCGGCTGAACGTCGCGATGGGCCTGCGCTGCTGGACGCACGTTGCCGTCTCGACGTTCCTGCCGCTCCTGCTCGTGCGCGCGGGCTACTCGCCGCTCGTCTCCGGCACGCTGCTGACACTGTTCCTCGGCGGCTGCGCGCTCGGCGGCATCTCGGGCGGGGCGCTCGGCGACCGCTTCGGCCACAAGCGCATCATCCTCGGCGCGCTCGCGCTCGCCATCTTCCCGACAGCTTATTTCTTCACGCACGCAGGCACGGAGCCCGCTGCCCTCGTCGCGCTTTTCTTATCGGGCGCGTTCCTCATCGCCTCGCAGCCGAGCTCCATCGTCTGGGCGCAGCGCGCGATGCCCGGCAGCGCCGGCATGGCGTCCGGCATGATGATGGGCCTCTCGTTCGGCCTCGGCAGCATCGGCGCCGCGATCACGGCTGCGCTCGCCGACCAGATCGGTCTCGACACAGCGCTCCTGCTCACGACCGTCCCGTTGCTCCTCTCCGTCTTCGTCGCCGCCGCGACACCATACCCGAAAAACCTCCGCTGATTTCAGAAAATGAGAGCCACGTCCCGGCTCTCATTTCTTTTTGTTCATACTTCGCATTCCGTATTTATATAATAAGATTTTCTCTTGCTTAAAATTTTCACGGATGTCGGAAAACTTGCGTTTCTTTATTGACATCGCGGCTTTTAGTACCTATACTAAGAGTGTAGTGTGAAATCGGACTGGCCCGCTTGCAGGCAGAGATGACGCGCTAGGACAGCGTCTTCTCTAACTTGCATTCGTCTATTTTCACGCCGATAGGGATAATCAAAAGTTATTACTGCATTGGAGTGTTTTATCATGGCAAAACCCGTAAAAATCATGGAGACAGTCCTTCGCGATGGCCATCAGTCGCTCTGCGCGACGCGCATGCGCATCGAGGACATGCTCCCGCAGCTCGAAGCACTCGACAAGATCGGCTATCAGGCAATCGAGGCTTGGGGCGGCGCTACGTTCGACACCTGCCTCCGCTTCCTCGATGAGGATCCGTGGGAGCGCCTCGACACCCTCAAGGCGCATCTCAAGACTCCGATCCAGATGCTCCTGCGCGGCCAGAACCTTCTCGGCTACAACCATTACTCCAACGACGTCGTTGAAAAATTCGTTGCGAAAGCTTCCGAGCATGGCGTCGGCGTGTTCCGTATCTTCGATGCGCTGAACGATGTCCGCAACCTCAAGGTCGCGATCGCCGCTGCCCTCAAAGCTCCGGAGCATCCGCACGTCCAGGGCTGCCTCGTCTACACGATCTCCCCGTACCACACGAACGAGAAGTTCGTCGAGCTCGCAAAAGAGCTCAAGGACATGGGCTGCCACAGCGTCTGCATCAAAGACATGTCCGGCCTCCTGAAGCCGTATGTCGCAGAAGACCTCGTCAAGAAGCTCAAAGCAGGCCTTGGCGAAGACTTCCCGGTCGAACTCCATACGCACTGCACGTCCGGCTTCGGCCATGCAACGTACCTCAAGGCCGTCGAGGCTGGCGTCGACATCATCGACTGCGCTCTCTCGCCGTTCGCTTGCGACACGTCCCAGCCTTGCACGGAGACGATGGTTGCTATGCTCGAGGGCGAGCCGCGTGACACGAAGCTCGACCGCAGCGCTATGACCCCGATTGCAAAGCACTTCCTCGCTGTCAAGAAAAAAATCATCAACGAGTTCGGCCTCAAAGGCTACTTCGATGTCAACCCGAACGTCCTCGACTTCCAGATTCCGGGCGGCATGCTCTCGAACCTCGCCAACCAGCTCAAAGAAGCCGGCATGGAAGACAAGTATCAGGACCTCCTCGACGAAATGCCGCGTGTCCGCAAAGACCTCGGCTATCCGCCACTCGTCACGCCGTCCTCCCAGATCGTCGGCACGATGGCAACGTTCAATGTCATGAGCGGCGAACGTTACAAGATGGTTCCGAAAGAATTCAAAGACCTCGCCCGCGGCAAGTTCGGCCGTACGCCGCTGCCCGTCGATCACGACTTCCTCACGAAGACGCTCGGCATCAAAGAAGACGAGATCATCACGGATTGCTCCGTCGAGGATGCAAAGGCTGAGACGTTCGATCAGTTCAAGAAAGAGCTCACGGACAAAGGCTTCCTCAACCCGACGGACGAAGATGTCCTCTCCTACGCCCTCTTCCCGCAGGTCGCAGAAGAGTTCTTCAAGAAGCACTATCAGCAGGTCACGGCTTACAAGCGCTGAGACGGCGTGGAAAACCGCATAAAGCTGTAAAAACAGAAACACAAGAGGCGCTGCACGAGCAATCGTGCAGCGCCTCTTTATACATAAGCCCCCCTCCATGAGGGGGGACGGGCCGCGTGGGCGGCGGGGGGAGTAGTTGGATGCTGTAGCCAGACAAATCAAAACGACACATCTAAAGTCTTTAGCACCGTTTTATAGACTCGTTCGTCTCCAGCACCCTACTACTCCCACCACCGCTTCGCGGTCCCCCTCCCTCAATGAGGGAGGCTGCTGTATAAGAAATTTTTAGTAAAAGATGAAAATAGCTTGCTATAAACAAACCTTATTTTCTTCTAAACTGATACCCCACCCACAGCACGCAGAGCCAGATCGGCAGGAACAGCACAGCCAGCTGCATGTCGGGAATCTGCGTCATGAAGAAGATGACGCCGGCGAGGAATGCCAGCGAGAGATAGTTCGTGAACGGATACAGGATGGCATGGAACTTCGTCGGATGATTCGTCGCGGCGCAGTGCTGCTTGAATTTCAGATGCGTCACGCAGATCGTGACCCAGCTGATGACAGCCGCGCAGGTCGCAATCATCATGAGGTACATGAAGATGTGGCCTTCCATGAAATAGTTCAGGATGACGACGATCAGCGTGATCCCCGACGAGACGAGGATGCCGCGCACGGGCACGCCGTGATCGGAAAGCTTCAGGAAAAAGCCCGGCGCCTCGCCCGATTTTGCGAGGCCGTAGAGCATACGGCTGTTGCTGTAGATGGCCGAATTGTAGACCGAGATGGCCGCCGTCAGCACGACGAAGTTCAGGATGTGCGCCGCCGCCGGAATGCCGACGTTCTGGAAAATCTGCACGAACGGGCTGGCCTCCGCGCCGACCTTGTCCCACGGCCAGAGCGCCATGAGCACGACCATCGTTCCGACGTAGAAGATGAGGATTCTCCAGATGACCTGATTGATGGCGCGCGGAATCGTGCGGTCAGGATCCTCCGCCTCGCCCGCCGTGATGCCGATGAGCTCGATGCCGCCGAATGAGAACATCACGACCGCCGTTGCGAGGCAGAGCCCCCAGACGCCATGCGGCAGGAAGCCGCCATTCGACCAGAGATTGCTGAAGTTCTCGGGGAACGGCTGCGGGCTCGAAAACAGCAGGCCGAGGCCAAGCAGAATCATACTGACGATGGCCGCCACCTTGATGATGGCCATCCAGAACTCCGCCTCGCCATACGCCTTGACGTTCACGAGGTTCAGCGCTGTGATGGCGATGAGACAGACGAGCGCCGAAAGCCACTGCGGCAGGTCAGGGAACCAGAAGTTCATGTAAATGCCGACGGCCGTGAGCTCCGCCATCGAGACGAGCACGTAGTTGAACCAGTAATTCCAGCCCGAAAGAAAGCCGGGAAAGCGTCCCCAATACTTCGTCGCGTAATGGCTGAACGAGCCAGAAACCGGCTCATCGACCGCCATCTCGCCGAGCATGCGCATGATGAAGAAAATGACGATACCGCCCAAAAGATACGCGAGCATGACGGATGGCCCCGCCAGCGCAATCGTGGAAGCCGAGCCATAGAACAGGCCCGTGCCGATCGCACCGCCAAGCGCAATCATCTGCAAGTGCCGGTTCTTCAGCCCGCGCTTCATCTTTGTGTTGTCCAAATCATCAACCCCTTATTGGAAAAATGAATACGTCCTTTATTATAGCAGAATTCTGGTCTTGCTAACAGGGTTACATATAAATTTGATAGGCTACAGCACCCTACTACTCCCACCACCGCTTCGCGGTCCCCCTCCCTCTGTGAGGGAGGCTTTTATACACCAAAAAGGCTCCGCCGAAGCGGAGCCTTTCTGAAACCGGGCAAGCCCGGTATGGTTCTCTCTGAAATCAGAAGAAGAACTCGACACGACCGAAGAGCTTGGAAACGTCTTTGCCGTTGTCCAGCTGATCGCCATCGAAGTACTTGGCGAGGATGCCGATGTTCTTGAAGACAGCGTACTGAGCACCGATCTCCCAGCCCTTGGAGCCCTTCTGGACACCATCATACGTGCCGCAGAGGGAAGCGTTCTGGCCCATGCGACGGTATGCAGCGTATGCGCTCCAAGAACCCTTGTTCGCCGGGACATAGTTGCCATAGTCATACTCGACCTGCCAAGCGTTGTCCTGATAGTCAGCCTTGGAGTTGTTTGCATAGGAACCCCAGAGACGGTTCTTCGCATCGAAGCGATAGCCGAGGTTTGCGGACCAGATGTCTGCCGAATCCTCGTCGTTGTCGTTGGAGTAATAGCTGCTGTCAAGAACGCCATCGCCATTGTTGTCTGCCGTCAGCGTCTTAAAGTTGTCGCTGTTCAGATGATAGTAGCCAAGGCCGCCATCGAACTTCGTGCCCTCATACTGGAGGTTGATGCCCTGGAAGTTCGCCGTGTCATTGCCATTAGCACCCGCCGCAATCGAGTTGCGGGAATCGCTGAGGAGCTTGTCCTCTTTCTGCCAGACATTGCGGTTCATCGGATCGCCAATGCGGCCAGCCATCAGCGTAGCTTTCAGCTGATTGCCGAACGTCACTGCAGCACCGGAGAACGTCTCATCGAAAACGAGGCCGTGCTCGTTCGTGTAGAGTTCCTGCTTGCCGAGCTTGACCGTGAGGTTCTTGTAGTTGCCCTGTGCCCAGGCACGCTTCAGCGTAACATCCGTCGTGCTATCCTGAGAGAGCTCGCCATTGGCATCGAGACGTGCATGGAGATCCCAATGATCATTGACTTCGCACGTCGGCTCGAGACGGAAGACATACTCATCGAGGTTCTTCTTGTTCGTCTTGCCCGTGGAATCCTCAGCACGCGTGCTGGAATACGTGTACTCGAGTTTGCCCGTCCATTTCACGTTGTCGGCATGCTTCTCAAGGTTCGAGACGCGGACGCCGAGGTTGTTGAGTTCATCGGAGAACTCAGCAGCGAGCTTGTTGATCATGGCCTTGTCAGCAGCGGAGACATCCTTCTTTGCCATAGCCTTTGCGATCATCTGCGCCATCTCATAACGCGTGATGTTGCGGTTGCCCTGGAACGTGCTGTCGCCATAGCCCGTGATGACGCCATCCGCAGCGAGCTGCGAAACAGCATCATAAGCCCAATGGTCAGCCGGGACATCGCTGAACGGATTGGAAGCAGCGAACGTCGTGGATGCAGCGCCGACGACAAGAGCCGTCGTGAGTGCGGAAACGAGAGTCTTCTTCATAGTGAGAAACTCCTCCTTTGAAATAAAACAGTGAACAAGGATTGTCCTCTGCGCGGAAAGAATTTCTCCGAAGTGTCCATGTTTCCTTACGGTTACTTGTTTCCGCCCTTCAGACAGTTTTCAGTTTACCATTCGCCTTGGAAAAACCTCAACTGCCAAAAAGAGCGATTTAATCGACATTTTGCAAGAAATTCTTTCCGATTCTCTGTTTTTCTCGCGAATGCTCGAAAATACAAAAAGGCCCCACCCAAAAGGGCGGAACCTTTCTGAAACCAGCTGTGCTGGTATGTGTCGTTTGTGAGATCAGAAGAAGAACTCGACACGACCGAAGAGCTGCTTGAGCTTGTAGTCGTTGTTAAAGAGATTCTTGTTATCGCCATAACGGAGCGTTGCAACGATATTCTTGATCGGTGTGTAGTTTGCACCGAGCTCCCAGCCTTTGTAGCCGCCCTTGATAGCATCATACGTCGGGTCGAGCGAGACATCAGCACCGAGATAACGATAAGCAGCCCAAGCACCCCATGTGCCCTTGTTCTGCTGCTCAGCGCCCTTGTAGTTGAGCTCGAATGCATAGGAATGATCCTGCGCATCTTCCGTCTTAACTTTGTCAGCATTGCCTTTTGCATACTCAGCATTGAAGTTCACGTTCTTGTCGAACGTATATGTTGCGCCAACAGACCAGATATTGACATCATCATCAATGGAGTTTACATAGATGCCACTGGGAACATTCCAGTCAAAATGCTGATAGCCAGCCTTCGTAGCAAGCTTGCCAAAGTCATACTTCAGACCAATGCCCTGATAGCTGACTGCGTCTTTCACTGCATTTGCATAGGTAAAGCCAATCGGGTTGAAACCACTCGTATTGACACGACCAGCCTCTGCCGTAACCTTCAGCGCATTGCCAAACGTTACACCAACGCCAGAGAACTCATCATCCAAGACAAGCGTATCATTGATGCTGGAACCGAACTTGCCGAACTTGCCCGTGAAGTTCTTGTAGTTCGCCTGTGCCCAAGCACGCTTCAGCGTAACGGTATCATCATGGCCGGCATCCGTATCCATGTCCGTTGCGGCATCGAGACGTGCATGGACATCCCAATGGTCATTGACCGTAGCCGTCGGCTCGAGGCGGAATTTGAGGTGATCATCCTTCTCGCGATGGTACTCATCGCCGCCATACTTGTAGTGATCGCTCGTGTACGTGTACTCGACCTTGCCTTCCCACTTGACGTTGTCGGAATGCTTCTCGAGGTTGGCAACGCGGACGCCGAGGTTGTTGAGCTCGTCGGAGAACTCAGCAGCGAGCTTGTCGATCATGGCCTTGTCAGCAGCGGAGACATCCTTCTTTGCCATGGCCTTTGCGATCATCTGCGCCATCTCATAACGCGTGATGTTGCGGTTGCCCTGGAACGTGCTGTCGCCATAGCCCGTGATGACGCCGTCAGCAGCGAGCTGCGAGACAGCATCATAAGCCCAATGGTCAGCCGGAACGTCGCTGAACGGATTGGAAGCAGCGAACGTCGTGGATGCTGCACCAACGACGAGAGCCGTCGTGAGTGCGGAAACGAGAGTCTTCTTCATGATAAGAAACTCCTCCTTCTTGAAACAGAAAGTAACTTGGCTGTCTGTCGATGGAAGAAGTTTCTCCGAAGTGTCCATGTTTCCTTACGGCTACTTCATTCCGTCTCCAGACAGCTTTCATGGTAGCATGGAATTTACAATCTGTCAAGAATTTCGTGATATAAAAAATAAATATTTCGTGCTTTGATGATAAATATTTCGTATTTCAAAAGAAAGTGTTCAATTCGCTGAAAATAAAAAAGCTTCCCTTATAAAGTCAAAAAGACCGCCCATATGGACATTTTTGTCCACATGAGCGGCCTTCTCTTAATTTGCTGATTGTCGGTTAATATTTCTGCCGGTCTTTGAGTGCGCGCTCCATCTCTCGCTTATCGGCTTTTTTCTTGAGGTCTTCGCGCTTGTCGTAGTTGTGCTTGCCGCTTGCGAGCGCGAGCTCGAGCTTCGCGCGGCCGTGCTTGAAGTAAATCTTAAGCGGCACGAGCGTGAAGCCTTTCTGCCGCGTCTCGCCGAAGAGTTTTGCGATCTCGGCCTTGTGCATCAGGAGCTTGCGCTTTCTGAGCGGGTCGTGGTTGAAGATGTTCCCCTGCTCGAACGGGCTGATGTGCATGTTTTCGAGGTAGATTTCGCCATTCTGGATCGTGGCGAAGCTGTCCTTGAGATTTGCCTTGCCTGCGCGCAGGGACTTGACTTCCGTGCCCTGCAGCTCGATGCCGGCTTCATAGGCTTCGTGGATGAAGTAGTCGTGCCGCGCCTTGCGGTTCTCGCAGACGATCTTGATTGGGATGTTGTTCTTGCCCATTATTTGCTGTCCTTCGTGCCGTCTTCGGTCTTGCGATGCGGGCGCGGGCGCTGGCGGTCGGCGCTCCGCTGCTTCTGCTGGAGCTCTTCTTCGCGCTGCTTGCGCTCGTGGTAGCCCGGCGGATCCGGCCAGACGGCCTTGTTGAGACCCGTGACGCGGACGCGCTGGTAGTCATCGCGGTCGCGGCGCTCGCGCTGCGGCTTCGGCGTGCCCCAGGCACCCGCGACGCGCTTTTCGAGACGCTTCTCATTCGCGTCCTTCTTGCCCGACGGACGGCGCGTGTCGCGCTGCTGCGTCGTGCGGCCGGGGCGCTTTTCGCCACTCTTGCCGCGGTTGCGCGATGGATGGTCGTCCTTGCGGTGCTCGGCGGCACGCAGGGCATCGGCAAATGCATTGCCGCCGCCATTGCCGCCACGACGGCCGCCGCGCGAACGGCCGCCGCGGCTTTTGTCGCGATCGCCCTTGCCCTTGTCATCGGGCTTGCGGCCGCTGCCGCCTTTCTTGCCGCCGCCGACGGCGTTCTTCATCGCGACGGGGTCATAGGCGCCATTGTCTTTGAGCACGAAGTCGAGGTTGCGCTCATCGACATTCGCGCGCACGAGCAGGATCTCGACGGCGTCGCCGAGGCGGTACGTCTGCTGCGTCTTTTCGCCGACCATGGCGTAGAGTTCTTCTTTGTACTCGTAGAAATCGTTGATCATCGTCGAGACATGCACGAGGCCCTCGACACCGTTCTCGAGCTCGACGAACAGGCCGAACGCCGTGACGCCCGAAATCGTGCCGGGGAATTCCTCGCCGACGAACTGCGCCATGTACTCGATCTTCTTCATGTCCGTCGTCTCGCGCTCGGCCTCGATGGCGATGCGCTCGCGCTGCGAGGCGTGGTCGGCGATGTCCGGCAGCGTCGTGCGGAGCTTTGCCTGGCGCTCGGCCGGCATCGTACCCGTCGCGAATGTCTCGCGCAGCAGACGGTGCACGATGAGGTCAGGATAGCGGCGGATTGGCGACGTGAAATGCGTGTAATAACGTGCCGCAAGACCGAAATGGCCAAGGCTTTCCGCCGCATAGCGCGCCTGCTGCATGGAGCGCAGCGAGACGGTCTCGACGATTTTTTCTTCCGGCTTGCCCTTGACTTTCTCGAGCACCTGCTGGATGTCGATGGGGCGCACCTTGCCGTCCTCATCCTGATGGACGAAGAGGCCGAACGCGCCGAGCAGGTTGTTGAAGTTCTCCATCTTTTCATCGCTCGGCTGCTCGTGCACGCGATAGAGGAATGGCAGATGCTTCTGATCCATGTGCTTCGCGACGGTCTCATTCGCCGCGAGCATGCATTCCTCGATGATGGATTCCGCGAGCGAGCCCGTGCGCTTGATGAGTTCGATCGGGTGGCCCTTCTCGTCGAGCTTGACCTTGACTTCCGGAATCTCGAAATCGATGGAGCCGCGCGCATGGCGCTTTGCCTTCATGATGTGGCGGAGCTCTTCGAGCGTCTCGAGCATCGGCAGGATGTCTTTCTGGCGCTCGATTTCCTCGGGGTCTTTGTCGACGAGGACGCGGTTGACAATGTTATACGTGAGACGACGGTAGACATGGATGACAGCTGGGACGATTTCGTAGCTCGTGATCTCGCCTGTCGGGCTCACCTGCATCTCGCAGGCCATCGAGAGGCGGTCAACGCCCGCATTGAGGCTGCAGATGCCGTTTGAAAGGGCGAACGGCAGCATCGGCACGACACGGTCAACGAGATAGACGCTCGTGCCGCGCTCGTAGGCTTCTTTGTCGAGCGGCTCGCCCTCGCGGACGTACCACGAGACATCGGCGATGTAGACGCCGAGGAAATAGGAGCCGTCATCGTTCTTCCTGACGTAGACGCCGTCATCGAAGTCCTTCGAATCGTCGCCATCGACGGTCACAATCGTGAGGTCGCGGCGGTCGCGGCGGCCTTCGTATTCGTCCGGCGAAGGATTCTGCTCGATGTGGTCGGCGATGTCCTGCACTTCCTCCGGGAAGTCTTCCGCGAGCTCGTACTGGCGCATGACGGCAAGCACGTCGACGCCCGGGTCGCCTTTCTGGCCGAGCACTTCGACGACCTTGCCCTCGGCATTGTGGCGGGCTTCCGGCCATTTCGTGATTTCGACGACGACCTTGCTGCCCGTCTTCGCGCCGTGGAAGGCTTTCTTCGGGACAAAGATGTCGCTGTTGAGCTTCGTGTTGTCCGGCGAGACGAAGCCGAACGTCTTGCGGCTGTCGAATGTGCCGACGATACGCTCGTTCGCGCGCTCAATGACGCGGATGATTTCGCCTTCGCGCGAGCGGCCCTCTTCCTCCGGCGGCGTGACGCGTGCGATGACGCGGTCGCCATGCATGGCCGTCGCGAGGTGGACGCCTGGGACGAAGACGTCCGTGTCCTCGTCCGTCTCCTTGATGTCCGGGATGATGAAGCCAAAGCCCTTCGCCGTCATCGAGAGGCGTCCGACGACGAGGTGCATGCGCTCCGGCGTGCCATAGAGGTCGCTGCGGTTCTTGATGAGGCGCGCTTCCGTCTCCAGCGCCTCCAGCGCGGCCGGGAACGCCACGAGTTCCTCGCCCTCAAGCCCCATACCCTCGGCGATGTCCTCAGAAAGCATGGGCCGGTCGGCCTCTTTTACGAATGTGTAGATCCGTTCTTTTAAATCGAGTTCCATATAGTTCCTTTCTCATAAAAGGCCCCTTCCCTGAGGGGGCTGTCAGCCGACAGGCTGACTGGGGGAGTAGTTGGGTGCTGGAGCCAAGCAAAAATGCGAAATTTGCTAAAGGACTTTAGCGATGTCTGCATTTCTGTCAGTCTCCAGCATCCTACTACTCCCACCACCGCTTCGCGGTCCCCCTCCCTCACCGAGGGAGGCTTGGGGGCTGTGCTTCTTCCGTTTCTGTCTTCTTCCGATGGAAATGCCATTTCCCTGCCAAAAACTTCGCCGTCGCGGCGAAGACCTTGTCGCGTTCGCAGTCGAGCGGCAGGAGGTGGCCGGAGCGCTTGAGGTAGAGGGTTTCCTTTTTCTCTGATGCGATGTGGTCGCAGAGGTATCCTGCACTCCTGACGTCGGCCGTGTGGTCCTGGAGGCTGTGGAGGATCAGGGTTGGACGATCGACGTTTTGCAGCTGCTCCGTCATGGTGTGGATGAGGCCGAAGAGCTCGTGCACGGAGACGAGCGGCATGGTCAGATACGTTTCATTGACGGCCTCGGGGACTTTCTTCATCGGCTTGCGGCGCTTTGGCACGTAGCGGCCGCGGCAGAATTTCAGCGGCGGCAGGCGGTCGGCGCCGCGCTCGGGCGCGATGAAGACCGGCGTCGCGAGACTCACGATCCGATGGACTTTCTTTTCGGCCGCGAGCAGGAACGCGAGTACGCCGCCCATCGAATGGCCGACGATGGAAATCTTCTTGCAGCAGCCCGCGAGCAGCGCGTAGCCGTCGCGCGCGGAGTCGAGCCAGTCTTCCGCCGTCTGGCGGCTGAGGTCTTCCTCATTCGTACCATGGCCTGCAAGCCGCGGCGCAAGCACCGTGAAGCCCTGCCGCGCGAGCGCCCGCCCGAGGAGCAGCAGGTCCGCCGGACTCCCCGTGAAGCCATGCAGCAGCAGCACGCCATGCGGGCCGCCCGAAAAGAAGAAGGGTTCTGCACCTTTCTGGATCATGCGGTTTCCTCCTCCCTGCGCATACAAGAAAAAACGCCCTCCCCTGCCACGGCAAGAGAGAACGCTTCCTCATTCCCTAAATCATGATGTCATGCGGGCGATCACGATGGTGATGAGGGCGAAGAGGATGGCGAGCACGACGGTCACACGCGCAAGCAACGCGTCCATGCCGCGCGCCTTGCTCGAAAAGACCGTTTCCGCGCCGCCGCCGAGACCGCCCATGCCGTCCGATTTCGCTTCCTGCCCGAGCACGGCCGCGATAAGCGCGATACAGACGATCGCGTCGAGTATCATCAATAAGGTCAGCAAACCTATATGCCTCCTGTTCTTGTGGTAGAAGTTACAGTTTATCTTATCACAAAGGGTGCAAGTATGGCAAGAGAAAAGAACGTTGCGGATGCGCACGCCCCAAAAGGCCCCTTCCCTGAGGGGGCTGTCAGCCGCAGGCTGACTGGGGGAGTAGTTGGAAGCACGATACTAACAATGTTATGGGCAAAACAAAAGCACCTCGCTGAATGTAGAGGTGCTTTCGTTGCAACGTGCGATTTGTCAGGCTGGAGCATCCTACTACTCCCCCCGCCGCTTCGCGGCCCGTCCCCCCTCAAAGAGGGGGGCTAAGGATAAAAGATGCTTCGCCACCCGCAAATGAAGGGCTACGGATAAAAAGGTGTAGAAGGTTGTGTTCAGATCTGGTACACGCGGATCATGTTCGTGTTGTTGCCGACGCTCGTCTTGCTCTGGAGCTTGATGCCGGAGGTGATGATCGTCGTGTCGCCGCGCTTGAGCGTGCCCTGCTTGACGGCTGCGGAGACGGCGTTGTTGATCATCTCGTCAACATCCTTCCACTGCGTGCCGAGCACCGGATAGACGCCCCAGCGGAGATTGAGCTGGCGGACGACTTTTGCGTCCGGCGTATAGGCGACAATCGTCGCTTTCGGACGATAGCGCGAGACGACTTTCGTCGTGTAGCCGCTGACGGTCGGCGTGATGATAGCCGGGACGTCGAGCTCCCATGCCATCTGCACCGTTGCATGCGCCACGGCGCGCGTGCGGGACTGCAGGTGCTCGATGCCGCGCTCGACGAAGAGCTCCTTGTACTCGAGCGAGCTCTCGATGCGCTGCGCGATACGGTTCATCGTCGAGACTGCCTCGACCGGATAGTCGCCGGAAGCCGTCTCGCCGGAGAGCATGATGGCGTCCGTGCCGTCAAGGATGGCGTTGCCGACGTCTGAGACTTCGGCGCGCGTCGGACGCGGGTTCGTCGTCATGGACTCGAGCATCTGCGTTGCGACGATGACCGGTTTGCCAGCCTTGTTGCACTTCTTGATGATCTCTTTCTGGATCAGCGGCACATCCTCCGCCGGAACCTCGACGCCGAGGTCGCCGCGCGCAACCATGATGCCGTCGGAGACTTCAAGGATGTCGTCAAAGTTCTTGACGCCTTCGAGGTTCTCGATTTTCGGCACGATCTCCATGTGGCCGTTGTGCTCCTCGATGAGCTTGCGGATGGCGAGGACGTCCTCCGGGCGCTGGATGAAGGAAGCAGCGACGAAGTCCATGTCCTGCTCGCAGCCGAAGATGATGTCTTTTTCGTCCTGCTCGGAAATCGGCGGCAGGCCGAGGCTGACGCCCGGAGCCGCGACGCGCTTCTTCGTGGACATCTTGCCGTCGTTCTGGATCGTCGTGATGATGTCCTTGCCGCGGATCTCGTCGACCTTCAGCGCGACGAGGCCGTCGGAGAGCAGCAGCGTGTCGCCCGGCTTCACTTCCGTATAGAGGCCTTTGTGGTTGACGGAGACATGCGTCTCGTCGCCCGGCGTGTCGTCATACGTCAGCGTGAACTGCTTGCCTTTTTCCAGCATGACGCTGCCGTCTTTGAACTCGCCGAGGCGCATCTCCGGGCCTTTCGTGTCGAGCACGAGCGAAATGACCTTGCCGGCCTTCTTCGCTGCCTCGCGGACCATGTTGATGCGGCGGAGGTGCTCCGCATGATCGCCGTGCGAGAAATTGAAACGGGCCAGATTCATGCCGTTTTCAATGAGCGCGTCAACCACGCCCGGCTTCTCCGTCGCGGGACCCTGCGTGCAGATGATTTTCGTCTTCTTTAACATGTCATACCTCCACAGTTCTAAAATCAGTTTCAGTTTCGTTGCCTTTATCGTAACACTCTTTCGGCGGGCAAGTAAAGAGGTTTTCGGCGTATTTTGGAAAAAATTTGCAGGAAATTCAGGTTCTTTCTTATTGGTTATGATTGCGTGTATACAAAAAGCAAAAATGGACGTTTTTTGTATTCTTATCGCACCCACGGAAGATATGACCTGCTTCGTCATATGCCATGCAGGGGACTCCCCCGCCGCTCGCGCGGCCCGTCCCCCCTCTGGAGGGGGGCTGGCACTCAAGAGACGCTCACATAGTGCCGAGAATGGCCGCGATGGCTGCGCCTGTGCCGGAGGCGTCCTTTTCGAGCTTGAAAGCAAGGCCAGTCGCTTCTGAGGGGGAGAGAAGTTTTTCTAGGGCAAAGCGCATTTCTCGCTCGATGTCGGGCATGTGCTCGAAGACGGAGCCGTCGATGGCGAGGGGCTGGGGCGGGATGGCGGAGAGGTGGTCGGCGTTCGCACGATGGCGCAGGACGGCGGCGAGGGTCATGGCGGCGAGGCGGGCGGAGCGGCGGATCAAGGCACGGGCGACGCGCTGCTCGGCCTCTGTGCCCTGCGTGGCAAGGCGCGAAACATCTTCGCCTGTATACGCTGGCAGTTCGGCGAGGTGGTCACCATCGCGCACGATCCGGCCGAGCAGTTCGCCGAGGTAGCGGCCCGAGATCATCTTTTCGAGCTTCTGCGCACCGGGCTTCGCGCTCTCTGCGTCGAGTGCTTTGTCGTAGTCATTCTGCGGGAAGTGGCCATAGCTCCCCGACTCGATGTTATAGACCATCGGCGGACGCTTGCTGCCAAATGTTTCGAGGTAGCAGCTGTTGAAGCCCGTCGCATAGATCGTTCCGATGGCCGTGCCAGGTGCGCGGAATGCGGCCGCGAGCAGCACGGCAACGGTGTCGTTGAGGATGGCTGTCGGCGTGACGACGAGGCCTTTGCGTCGCAGGGCTTCTCCGAGCAGCGCATTCACCATCTCGCCTTCGACGCCCGGCACGGCGATTTCCTTTGACCAGACGATGAGGCGCGCGTCGCGCAGTGCCTCCTGATGTGTGCCATAGGAGAATGTATGGCCGAGCGGCAGCGCGGCCGTATTTTCCCCTGCGAGCACGTCGGCCACGAGCCCCGCGAGGAAGTCAAAGAGCTCTTCGCGCGACGTGTCCTTTGTCGTGACATCATACACGCCTGCTTTTCGCAGCGGCCGTGCGGCCTGCCGTACGACGTGCAGACCTTCCTCTGCGAACTCGACGAGCGAGGCGCGCGCATTCGTGCCGCCGAAGTCGAGCGCGAGTGCCCGACCGCGCTCTTTTCCGCTTGGCAGCGCGACATAGCACGGCTCCATGTAGAGCGTCGACTGCGACGGATCTTCGAGGCCGCGTGCCATCTCTTCCATGAAGTCTTCCATGCCGCGACGGAGCTCTGTATCTGTCACTTCGAACATCGCTGCGATGTCTTCCGAAAATTTTTTCTCCATTTTCGTCAAAACCCCTTAACTTTTCTCGTTTTCATCCGATATACTATAGGGAGAGGGAACAGGCTCCCTGCTCCCATTCAGGTTTCTTTCTATTCCACGGAAGGAGGTGTTTTCCATGGCTACGATCTCTTCGATGGCGAACAACACGTACCTCATGTACAAGATGGCGCAGGACAACGGTCTGAGCCTGACGGGTTCTTCCTCTACCAGCTCGTCCTCCTCGACCGCTTCCACCCTCGCCGCGCTCACGTCATCCTCTTCGTCCTCGTCCAAGACGTCTTCGCTCTACAGCTCTTCTTCGTCGGCGAGCGACATGCAGACGCTCTCGAGTATCAAGAACGGCTATGCCGGCCTTGTCTCGTCGTACGAGTCGACGAAGAAGACGTTCAACACCGAGATGAATTCGGCGCTCTCCGATCTTTCGAGCTCTGCCAAGACTGTCGCGAATATGAACTTCTCGTTCTCCGCGAGTGACATCACGACAAACGCAGACGGCACGAAGACGTATTCCGACAGCCTGACGTCGGCGATCAAGAATGTCAAGCAGCTCGTGTCGGACTATAACACGGCGCTTGATTTCTTCTCGGACAACAAGAGCGTGTCGAACCGCGCTTCGGCGCTCGCGACGGAGTTTTCCGACACGACGTACCGCTCCGGCCAGTACAGTGCCATCGGCATCACGGTCGACAGCAAGACGGGTGCGCTCTCGGTCGATGAGGACAAGCTCGCCACGGCGCTGACGACGGAAAGTGACCGCGCAGCGAACACGCTCGGCTCGAACGGCCTTGCCGGCAAAGCCGAGTCGCATGTCGCGCTCGCGAATTTCCAGAAGGACAAGATCTTCCCGACCGCCACGCAGATGTTCGGCAGTGAAACGACGGCAGCTTCGCTCTACACGGGCAGCACGCTGCTCAATATCTCGGGCTATGCGACGACAGGAAACCTCTTGAACATGCTGTTCTGAACCGGGCATTCCGGCCAGATCGCAGAAAAAAGCGGTTGCACATGATGTTGTGCAACCGCTTTTTCAGGTTTTCCCTCATGCACCGATGTCGACGAGTGCACCTTTCGTGTTCGTGCTGCCGAGGCTGGCGGACTGCCGATAGGCGCTCGCGACGGACTGGAACTTCGCACTGACCTGGGCGTTCGTCTGCTGGAAGCGGCTCTGCCCGAGGTTCGTCTCGTTGCCGAAGTTCGAAACCGCATAGTAGCTCTTCGCTTTCTGCATGAACTCCAACGTCTTGCTCTCGCCGATTCTCGTGGCCTGCTTGTTCATGCGCTGGAACGGACTCGTGCCAAGTTTCGTCTCGTTGCCGAAATTCGATACGCGCGTGACGTCACCGGCCCGCTGTGAAATCGCAGAAGCTTTCTGCATGCCTTCGCTGTCGACCTTGCGGTTAACCTGCTGGAACGACATGACAGATGTCGATCCACCAATTGCTGAAATCCCCATAAAGCTATCCCTCGCTTTCTTGCATTCTCATCCTTTGATCAAACACATGGGTATTCCTATTTATATTATAGAATGACGAGCACTTTTCTTCAAGAGGTCACGCAAGTTTTTTAACGTCTCGT
>OMZR01000211.1 GCA_900315575.1 uncultured Veillonellaceae bacterium | reverse complement strand
GCTCGAGGGCTTCCTCAAGAATTACTCCGGCGGGGTCCTGATCATCTCGCATGACCGATACTTCCTTGACCGCGTCGCCACGCGTATTCTCGAGCTTTCTGGCCATACGGTCACGGATTACGACGGAAACTACACCTACTACATGAAGGTAAAGACAGAGCGCCGCGCGGCGCTGCAGTCAGCCTACGAGAAGCAGCAGGAGCACATCAGGAAGACGGAGGAGTACATCCGCAAGTACAAGGCGGGCATCAAGAGCAAGCAGGCGCGCGGCCGCCAGAGCCAGCTCAACCGGCTCGAGCGCATCGTGCTGCCGCCGGAAGATGCGTCCTTCAACTACTTCGCGCTCAATAAGCCGCCTGAGTGCGCGGAGCGCGTGGCAGAGCTTGAGGACGTCTCGGTGTCGTTCGGCAGCCACAAGATCTTCGATCACCTCTCGATGCTCATCCGACGCGGTGACGGTGTGGCCCTCGTCGGACCGAACGGCGCGGGCAAGACGACGCTCTTGCGTGTCCTCGTCGGCGAACTCGAATCCTCGACGGGCCGCGTCAAGATCGGCAGCCGCGTCAAGATCGGCTACTTCTCGCAGCAGCACGAGGGCCTGAACATGGACAACACCATCCTCGATGAGCTCATCTACGAGTACGGCATCAACGAGGAGCAGGCGCGCCGCTACCTCGGCGCTTTCCTGTTCCATGGTGACGAAGTCCTGCGGCGCATCGGTGACCTCTCAGGCGGCGAACAGTCGCGCGTGGCCTTCCTCAAGCTCATGCTCACGGGCGCGAATTTCCTCGTGCTCGACGAGCCGACGAACCACCTCGACATTCCCGCGCGCGAGGCCGTCGAGGAGGCGCTCATGGCCTTCCCTGGCACGTTCCTGGCCGTCTCACACGACCGCTACTTCCTCGATAAGGTCGCAAACTGCACGTTAGAGCTCGAGAACGGCAAGCTGACGGAATACCTCGGCAACTACAGCTACTACCTCATGAAGAAGGAAGTCGCGGAGGAAGAGGCGCGCGAGGAGCGCGAAGCGCTTGAAGCAGCCGAACGGGAACAGCAGGCCAAAGCCAAGCACGAGGCAGAGGCGAGACGAAAGGCTGCGGCGCAGGAAGAGAAGACAGATGATGAGGTGAAAAAGGCGGCAGAGCGCCGTGCCGAGGAGAAGAAGCGCGCTGAGCTCGGGCGCATCCAGAGTATGAGCGATGCGAAACGCGAGGAGATGGTCCAGCGCGCCGAGGCGGAGATCGCGATGGCCGAGGCAGAGCTCAAGGGCCTCGAATTCCAGATGAACAATCCGGCCGTCCAGGCCGACCCGCAGCAGAGCCAGGCCATTGCCGAGGCGTATGCGGCGAAGGAGAAGGAGATCGAGATGCGCTATGAGAAGTGGGAGCGCCTGACAGAGGCGTGATGATATGCGAGAGGAGGCAGCATGATGAAGAACGAAACGATTCAGACATCCCTGCCGGGATTGGAGACGGAAGAGGAGATCGAGGGCGTCGTTGAGCGCATCGTCTTTACGAATGAGGCGAGCCCCTTCACGGTCTTCTCGTTCAAGCCGCTGCGCAAGAAAAGCCGCATCACAGCACTCGCGAACGTCGAGGCACCGCTCGTCGGCCAGCAGCTTCGCCTGCGCGGCCACTGGACACAGCACAAGCGCTACGGCCAGCAGTTCCAGGTCACGGGGCTTCGCATCGAGGCGCCGTCAAGTGCCGAGGGCATTGAGCGCTTTAAAAAACGCGGCGTTGGATTCGTCGCCTTCCGTACGGAAAATTCCCGAAGAAAAATGTTGATTTCCGCCGATAAACCATGTGTTTTGCGCCGTTTTTTCGATGCAAACGCCGAATTTTTTAAGAACGTCCGCAGTAACGGCAATATAGCTTTCGCTTTCCGCAGGAGGGAGTATTTCCAGCTCGCTGTTTTCCGGCAATAGGGGCAGGGCGAATAATAGTCCCGTGGCGAACTGACTGCTGACGTTGCCGCGAATCGTATATTTTCCGGGGAGAAGCGTTCCCGAAACGGTAATCGCGCCGTTGCCGTTTTCAGTGATTTTTTCGAAAGAGGCGGCGTTTTTAAGCGCCTCTTCGTAGACGCCGATTCCCTGTTCCGGAACCACAGAGGTCAGTTCCCGGAGCACAGTCCGCACGGCATAGTTCTCCCCCGCCGAAGCATTGCCCTGCGGACTGCTGACAGACGGATCCGGTTTCTCTGTCCCTCCGGGCCGGGGAATGCACCCGTT
>OMZR01000125.1 GCA_900315575.1 uncultured Veillonellaceae bacterium | reverse complement strand
GCGCCGAGCGCCTTGCCTTTCTGCGCGCCCGCGAGGCCGTTGACCATGCGCGCAGCCTCGGGATGGTAGACGGCCGAGCCGAAGCCCGAGAACATCGAGCAGAGGAAGATGAGCCAGTAATCCGTCACGAACGGCAGCACAGCGAGGCTCACGCCGCTGATAATCGGGCCTGCGGGCACGAACCACGGTTTCGACACGCGGTCGGCATAGTAGCCGAAGACCGGCTGCGCGATGGATGACAGCAGGATGTTCGCAAAAATCAGCGTGCCAGCGTCCTGATAGTTCAGGTTGCACGTCGCGATGAAATACGGCAGCAGCGCCGGAATCGCGCCCTGCGCCCAGTCGACCGAGAAGTGGCCGAGCGTGAAGAGATAGATGCGTGGATCAAAACGATGCATGAAAAGTCCTCCTTGATTGCTACCAACAGAATAACATGGGGATAAAAAATGCAAGGCAATCCACCCGAAAAACTCTTCGGATGCATTGTCTTGCAAAAAGTCTTTGGTCAACGTCCTTTGTGAATGTCCCAGATGAGCCGGAGGCTCAGGAAAAATGCGAGAAGATAGCCGATGAACCCGAGGAGCGGAATCTCGAGAATCTTCGGCGTCATGTTCGTCGTGCAGATGGTGCTCGAACCTAAGAGCAGCGCCGCCGTGAGAACGGCGACGATGACGCGGTTCACCATCTTGTCAACGTGCCGGAGCGGTTCCTCGGAGCCCGTGAGGTCGAGGTTGACTTTCGTCTGGCCGCTCATCGTCATCTTGAGAATGTCGGAAATCTGTTCGGGGAGCTGCATAGACTTCCGCATGAGGATGTAGCCCTCGCGGCGCGCCTTCTGCACCTCTTCCTTCCAGCTGAAATTCTTCTTGAAGTTGAGCTGGAGGCTCTTGGCAAAGATTTCGACGAAGCTGACCTTCGGGCAGATGAGCCGCATGACGCCCTCGATCGTCAGCACGCCGCGCGCGAACATCGAGAGCCCCTGCGGGCAGGCGATGTGGTGGACGCGCAGGATGTTCATGATCTGGCGCGTCAGCGTGCCCATCTTGAGCTCGCGGAAATCGAGCGAACTGTACTGCGCCAAGAGCGCGTCGATATCCTGATAGAGCGCCGTGTGGTTGATATGGCCGCGCGGCACGCCGAGCGCGAGCACGGCGGTCTTCATCTCGAACGTGTCATGATTCGCGAGTGCGATGACCGCCTTGCGGATGGCCGTACGGTCGCGGTTCGAGAGACGGCCCATCATGCCGAGGTCGAGCCAGACGATGCGGCCGTTCCGCACCCAGATATTGCCGGGGTGCGGGTCGGCGTGGAAGAAGCCGTCATCAATGATCTGCTTAACGTAGTTCTCGCCGAGCCGCCGCCCGAGCACGGTCACGTCGACGCCGCGCTCGCGCAAGCCGTCGAAATCATCAATCGGCACGCCGTCGATGTACTCCATGACGAGGATGTGCTGCGTCGTGAGCTTCCGATAGACGTGCGGGCACGTCACGAACATATCGTCGTGGTTGAGGTGCGAGAACTCCTCGATGTGATCGGCCTCGATGAGGAAATCCATCTCCTGCTTCGCAATCGACCACATCTCGTCGAGCACCATGTCGAAATCGATGACGTCCTGCGAATGGCTCACAACTTTGACGAGGCGCGCGGCGCGTTTCAAAAGCACCATGTCGCGCGACATGATCTTGTAGATGCCGGGCCGCTGGACTTTCACGACGACACGCTCGCCCGTGATGAGCACGGCGCTGTGCACCTGCGCAATGGAGGCTGAGCCGAGCACGGTCTCGTCAATGCTCTCAAAGACCTTGTTCCATTTGCGGCTGTACTCCTGCTCGATCGTCTCGATAATCGTCGAGAACGGCATGGGCTTTGCCGAGCTCTGTAGCTTGATGAGTTCGTCGCAGTATTCCTGCGGCAGGAAGTCGGGGCGCATGCTCATGACCTGGCCGAGCTTCACGAACGTCGGGCCAAGGTCTTCGAGAATATGGCGCAGCTTTTCCGGCGTGAGGCCGCGCACGACGTCGTACTTGCGCAGGACGTCCACCATCTCGCGCAGCCGGACAGCCGAGCCGAGTTCTTTCTTCTTTTTTTGTTCCAGACTCGGAAAAAACTTGCTGAGCATGCAATCCCACCTTTTTGCCCTGGGGTCAGGCGTCTGCTTCTGCGTCCTTGTACTTCGCCGCAATCTGCTGCTGCACGGTCTCGTTCGCAAGGAACTCGTCGTACGTCGTCACGCGGTCGACGACGCCATCCGGCGTGATGTCAATGATGCGGTTCGCGATGGTCTGGACGAACTGATGGTCGTGCGACGCAAAGAGTGCCGTGCCAGGGAACGCAATGAGCCCGTTGTTGAGCGCCGTGATGGACTCGAGGTCGAGATGGTTCGTCGGCTCGTCGAGCAGCAGCACGTTCGCGCCCGAAAGCATCATGCGCGAGAGCATGCAACGCACGCGCTCGCCGCCCGAGAGCACCTTCGCCTTCTTCTGGCTTTCCTCGCCAGAGAACAGCATGCGGCCGAGGAAGCCGCGCACGAACGTCTCGTCCGGGTCTTTCGAATACTGGCGCAGCCAGTCGACGAGGTTCAGATCGACATCATCGAAATACGACGAGTTGTCCGAGGGCAGATACGCCTGCGTCGTCGTGATGCCCCATTTGAACGAGCCCGTATCCGGCTCTTCCTCGCCCATGAGGATCTTGAACAGCATCGTCTTGCCAAGCGTGTTCGGGCCGACAAACGCGACCTTGTCGCCTTTTTTGAGTGTGAAGCTGACGTTCTTGAGCACGGGCTCGCCATCGACGGTCTTGCTGATGCCATCGACCATGAGCAGCTGGTCGCCCGCCTCGCGGTCGGGCGTGAAGGCGATGTAAGGATAGCGGCGCGACGACGGCTTGATGTCCTCGACCTTGATCTTGTCGAGGAGCTTCTTGCGGCTCGTCGCCTGCTTCGACTTCGCGGCGTTCGCAGCAAAGCGCGCGATGAAGTTCTGGAGTTCCTTGATCTTTTCCTCGGCCTTCTTGTTCTGCTCCTTCTGGAGCTGGAGCGCGAGCTGGCTCGACTGGTACCAGAAATCGTAGTTGCCCGCATAGAGGCGGATCTCGCCGAAATCGACGTCGCAGATGTACGTGCAGACCTGGTTGAGGAAGTGGCGGTCATGCGAGACGACGATGACCGTGTTCGGGAAATCAGCGAGGAAGTTCTCGAGCCAGTTGATGGACGCGACATCGAGATGGTTCGTCGGCTCATCGAGCAGCAGGATGTCCGGATTGCCAAAGAGCGCCTGTGCCAAGAGCACGCGGACTTTTTCTTTCGCCGTGAGCTCGGACATCATGAGCTCGTGCTTTTCGTCGGGGATGCCGAGACCGTGCAGGAGCTTTGCGGCGTCGGACTCCGCGTCCCAGCCATTCATCTCGGCAAACTCCGCCTCGAGCTCCGACGCCTTCATGCCGTCTTCATCCGAGAAATCGGGCTTTGCATAGAGCGCATCTTTCTCGTCCATGATTTCGACGAGGCGCGGATGGCCCATCATAACCGTGCGGAGCACCTGATACTGGTCAAAGGCATAGTGATCCTGCTTCAAGACCGCGAGGCGCTCGCCCGGCGTGACTTCGACCGTGCCGCCCGTCGGTTCGAGCTCGCCCGAGAGCAGCTTCAGGAACGTCGATTTGCCAGCGCCGTTCGCGCCGATGATGCCATAGCAGTTGCCCGGCGTGAACTTCAGGTTGACGTCTTTGTAGAGGACACGCTTGCCGAACTGGAGGCTCAGGTTGTTCGTGGTAATCATCTTTCGATGGTCATCCTTTCTCTATCTTGCTCTATCTCAAAAATCGTTATTCGCTGAGGATGGCGCGGAACATCGAGAGGATGCTCTGGCCGTACGAATTGCCCGGCACGGCCCAGCGGCCGTTGAGGTCTTCCCAGGCACCGAGCGTGTTGTCGCCATACGTGCCACGCACGAGGCTGTAGCGCGGATCGACGACGGGCTCCTGCGGCTCGCGCGTCGAAGCGTAGGCGAGCAGATGCTGGATATGCGCGCGCACGCCCATCTGCGGAGACTGGAACGCCGCGCCGCGCACGCCGCCGCCCGTCGTGCCGAGGCCGCAGTAATTGTTCTGCGACGGCACGACATCGCCGCCATAACGGAAGAAGCCCGTCTCTTTCAACGCCTGCGCAAACGCCACATCGGGGCGGATGCCCTCGCGCTCGCCTTCCTGATAATAGAAGGAAACGAGCTGCTGCGGCGTGCAAGAGATGTTCGGCGACGGATTGTAAGACAGCAGGTATTTCACGCACTGCTCCTGCGTCGCGAGCGGCGTGCCGATGATCGAGTCATCATAGGCCGAAACCGTCTTCGGCACCTGGAGCGGCGTCATCACATCCGGCACCGGCTCTTCCACAGGATGCAGGATGGCATCGATGCGCTCCTGGAGAGACGAGCGCGGCTCGGAACGCGAAATCGACCGCGTCGTCCCCTCGGGCGTCGGACGGATGCCGCGCTCCACGCCCGACGGCTGCTGCACATGGCGCACGCCCTGCATTTCCACTTTCGTTTCCACCTGCGGCTGCGACGTCTGGAGACGATGCGCCTCCGTCGCAGAGGGAAGCGAAAATACAAATGCACCAGCCAGGGCGCTGGCAAAGAGGATTTTTCTGTAAGAAGACTGGATTTGCTGCATAGAGCAGATGCTCCTTTCTATCAAAAAATCAATCACATATCACGAATCTATCAGAACAGCCACGATTCGGCAAAGACGAGCAAGACGGCCAGCGCGGCGAACATGCGCATTGTGCGCGTGACATCGGCCGTGCGGCCTGCGAGCACCTTCAAAAACACATACGCTGCGACCGCAACCGCAAGGCCGAGCGCCATATCATACGTCAGCGGCACGAGCACGCAGAGCACGACAGCCGCCGTGCGCTCCGCGAGGTCGGCTCCAGCCCAGTCAAAACGTGCCCGCGCGAGAAGCAGGAGCCCTGCAAAAATCACACAGGGCACGAGCATCGCAGGAAACGAAGCCAGCTCCTTCGCGAGCGGCGCGGCGGACAGCAGGAAGGCAAGCCCTGCCGCTGCGCCAAGTGCATAGGCGTGAGGATGCGCCTGCCCTGATTCACCCGCGAGCGCCGACTCCGGTGCAGCCGTCATCGGCGTCATGCCAAGCAGCGCCGCGAGAAGGTTCAGGATGCAGACGACGCAAAGCGGCTTTTTCGTTGGAACGTCCCGCCCCGTGCCAAGCGCCTGCCATCTTCCATAGAACGTCAACAGCAGCGCGAGGAACAGCCACGGCGCGACCGTCGCCATGACGCCAAGCGCCTGCGCATCGCCATCGCCAGCGAGCAGGAACAGTCCCGCCGCACGGTCAAGCCCTTCCGGCGCATAGAATGGCGCAGGCGGCACGATCCAGAAGCCCTCGATGAATGACAGAAGCGCCGTCAGAACGAGACCGCCCCCGACGGCCTGCCGCACGCCGAGCGCCCGGAGGCCGAGCATCAGCACAAGGCCGAGCAGGCTGAAATACGCGAGCGGGTCGGCGAAATCACCGAGCATCACGAGATGCACAGGAGACGCGAGAAGCATCCGCCCCTGCTCCATTCCCCAGAGCACGAGCATCGCGCCGAGCGCTACGGGCAGCACCGCGCGGATGCAGACCGGCACGGCGCTGACAATGCGGGACGCCAGCCCCGAAAATGCCGCGAGGCAGGCAAACAGCGAAACCACCGCCAACAGCGCGTAGAGCTGACCGATCGTCAGACCATGCGAGATGACGAGCAGTGAAAACAGCCATCCCGCCATCACGAGATCCGGCCCGAGCGCCAGCGCGAGGCGGAGCCGCGAAAATGCCAGCGTGCCGACCGCCGCAAGAGCCGCCGCGAGGACATAGACCGCTGGGAAATACGCCCCCGCCTCCGATGCCATCTGCGCGACAAGCACGAGCCCCGCAACCATCGGCAGCGCCGTGAGCAATCCCGCCCGCGCCGCACTTCCCTCCGCGCTCTTCCACCAGCTGACGAACCGATTCACATGACCCCTCCCGACTCAATAATCCCTTTTATTTTACCATAGGAACGAGCGTCTTTCCAGTCCCAAGGCACTTCCATATCTTGCTGTCTTTCAAATCCACAGAAACTACATGCACAAGGTACGAAAAAGGACACTGCCCTTCAGCAATGCCCTTCAAATATCCGTCTGTCTCAATAAGACAAGTTTGATTCCTTCGCGATGCGGATGACCTCATCGACCGTCGTTTCATTATCTGAGGCGATGTCCGCATAGGCGACATGGCGCTTCAGCTGGTTACGGATCGTGCGTAACGTTTTCTCCGCGATGCCCTCCGCTCTGCCTTCCGCTCTGCTTTCTTCGCGTACTCCCTTAGTAAATTCTGGCTCAATCATTTTTTCTGTGGGATGAACCAGTCTCGACATATTAATGGCGACTCATGTCAATGAGTTTCAAGAAGAAATATTCATCATCACGATAGCCGTATGCTTGACGACGTAGCGTCTTGATCTTGTTGTTGATGCCCTCGATCTTTCCAGCTGAGATGTGGTAGGTTGCATGGGCGATGATCCCGTCGAGATGCGACGCTAGGAGCTTTCGGAACCACATCAAGTGGCGATTCCGTTCATCTTCTCCTGGCGCACACTCCAAGCAGAGATCCATGATGCGGTTGACGTATTCCAGCATACGGTGCTCCGATTGACACGAAAACGCTTCTTGCAGCATCTCCTTGATGAGATCCGTCACGAACAGCAGCCGGTTCTTTTCGAGGATGTTTTCGTAGCGTTTCATATATCCGATGTCGCGCCGCTTGACTTCCGGCATGGGGAAGAGCTTGCTTTCCTTGCGGAGGACTTTCCCCTCGCTTGCTTCGCGATCCTTCCTCTCCAAAGTCGCGCGGCTGGACATCAGGATATGCCTGCTGCGTTTCAGATTTCTTGCTGCCTCGTAGTCCCCTGCATCCTCCAGGCGTTTCTGCTCGTCTTTCCGGATCCCGCTCACGACCTTGTCGTTGAAGTTCTTGAAGATGTGGAAGTAGTCGAAGACCACGCGGAGGTGCGGGCACTTCTCCAGGAACGCCTCTTGGAAGTCGGAGTTCATGTCGAGCGCAACCGCTTCGACGTGCGACATCCATTCCAGGCCGACGTGCTCGATGAAGTCATAGACGACCTGCTTCTTCTTTCCTTCTGAAATCCAGAGGATGTGCCCGGTCTTCATGTCGATGATGTGCGTCGCGTACTTGTGCCCGTTGTGCAGCTTGAACTCGTCGATGCCGAGAAACCTCGCATACGTTTCAGGCCGACGGAGCTTCCCATCCACGACATAAAGCCCTTCAAGGCGACGCTTGTCGATGGCCTTCACGATGTTCGGGCCAACGCCGGTGAGCTCGCTGATCTCCTTGTTGGTGAGCGAGTGACGGGCCAGCAGGAAGCAGATGTAGTCTTCCAGTTCCTTCGTGATGGAATGGTGCACGGATTTGAACGGGATTTCCTGCATATGCGTGCGTCTGCAATCCATGCAGAGATACTGGACATTCTGGAAGCTGACGATGCTGGTTCCGTTTCCGACGGGGAGGTGCTTCAACGTTCTTGCGAAGCGCTGATTGATATGCAGGTGAGACTTGCCGCAAAACGGGCAAGTGCGCTCTTCTGGAAGCGACAGCGTTCCGTTCATGCACAGAGAGTTGCGGCCGTTTGGCAAAAACTCGCTGGTGGTATCCGTGTTGTGAAAGCCTGTCAGCGAGGATGGAATCAGCAGGTATTCTTGAACCGAAGCAACCTGCTCGAACAGAAGAGGCAGTTGCTCATAACGGAGATTTTCGATATAATCCATGGAGAGGACATTCCTTTGTGTGGATTTACATTTGCGAGATGCATTTCCACATCTTAGCGGATGTCCTCTTTTTTGGCAACATGAACTATACGTAGGGATTATTCATCCCACAGATTTTGTGATTGAACCT
>OMZR01000104.1:2942-13119 GCA_900315575.1 uncultured Veillonellaceae bacterium | reverse complement strand
CTGCTGCATCTGATAGGCCAAGGCGATGCCGTCGGCACGCTCCGCATCTCGTATGATGGCAAAGAAGTTGCAAAGACCGACCTCGTCGCGATGCAGGACGCCGAGCAGAAGTCATTTTTCCTGACAGTCTGGAAAAATGTGAAGTCGTTGTTTTTCTAATGACAGCCCCCCTCATTGAGGGGGGAGGGCCACGAAGTGGCAGGGGGAGTAGTCGGGTGCTGGAGACAAACAAGCATGCGACTGTTTTGTAGTATTACAAGGAGATACTTTATTGAAGGAACGTTTGCAGAAAATCCTCGCGCAGGCGGGCGTGGCATCGCGGCGCAATGCGGAAAAGCTTATCGCGGCGGGGCGCGTGGCCGTCGATGGCAAGGCCATCACAGAGCTCGGCGCGAAAGTCGAGGCCGCGGACGTGCACATCACGGTCGATGGCAAGCCGCTTCCCACGCAGGAAGCGCATGTCTACTTCCTGCTGAACAAGCCGAAGGGGTACATCACGACGGCGCATGACGACCGCGGGCGGCGCACGGTGCTCGACCTCTTGCCAGAGGTAAAGGAGCGCATTTATCCCGTCGGGCGGCTCGACAACAACACGGAAGGACTGCTGCTGCTGACGAATGACGGCGCATTGACGAACGGCCTGCTGCATCCGAAGCAGGAAGTGGATAAGACGTATGTCGCGCGTGTCCAGCCCGCGCCGACGGAGCAGGCGCTCGTCCACCTGACGGAGGGCGTGAAACTCGAAGACGGCATGACGGCACCGGCGCTCGTGCGCGTGCTTTCCTCGGACGGCGACGAAGCGCGCGTCGAAATCACGATTCACGAGGGACGCAACCGGCAGGTACGCCGCATGTTCGCGGCGGTCGGCTGCGATGTGAAAGCGCTGAAGCGCAAGAGTTTTGCGGGGCTCACGCTCGCAGGCGTGCCGCGCGGGACGCACCGTCCGCTGACGCAGGCAGAGCTCACGCATCTGCGGGAGCTCGCGGGATTATGAAGGGCATTTGGATGAAAAAAATTCTTGTCGCCGGGGCAGGCCCGGCGGGCATGATGGCCGCCATCACGGCGGCGGAGAATGGCGCAGAGGTCACGCTGCTCGAAAAGATGAAGCGGCCGGGCCGCAAGATGATGATTACGGGCAAGGGGCGCTGCAACATCACGAATGCGGCCGACGTGCCCGAAATCATTCGCCAGTTCAAGGGAAATGGCGCGTTCCTGCACAGCGCGTTCGCAGCGTTCGACAATCAGGACGTCATGCGCTTTTTCGAAGACCAGGGCGTGCCGCTCAAGGTCGAGCGCGGCAATCGCGTGTTTCCCGTCAGTGACCATGCGCTCGACTGCGTCGATGCGATGGTGCACCGGCTTCATGAGCTTGGCGTGACGATCGAGACGGAGGCGACCGTGCGCGACGTGCTTTTGGAACATGGCCATGCTGCAGGCGTGCGGACGGTGACGGGCGCGATTTATCGTGCGGACGCCGTCATCCTAGCGCTCGGCGGCGCATCGTATCCCGGCACGGGCTCGTCAGGCGATGGCTACGAGATGGTGAAGAAACTCGGCCATACCGTCACGCCCATCCTGCCGTCGCTCGTGCCGCTCGAAACGGAAGAAGCGTGGCCGAAGGACGTGCAGGGGCTGTCGCTCCGAAACGTGCGCGTAAAACTGCTCGTCGATGGCGAGGAACGGCAGAACCTCTTCGGCGAGATGATGTTCACGCATTTCGGCGTGACGGGGCCGATCATCTTGTCGCTCTCGCGCGAAGCGGCGCGGGCACTCTATGAGAAGAAATTCGTTGAGCTCGAACTCGACCTGAAGCCCGCGTTGACGCCTGAGAAGCTTGACGCGCGCATCCTGCGCGATTTTGAGAAATACCAGCGCAAAGAGGTCAAGAACGCGCTGGTCGACCTCCTGCCGCAGCGGCTGATTCTGATTGTCATCGACGCGGCGTATCTCGACCCCGAAAAGCCGATTCATCAGGTCACGGCCGAGGAACGCGGGCGGCTGCGCGACGCGCTGAAGCATCTCGTGCTGACGGTCACGCGCACGCGGCCGATTGCCGAGGCCATCGTGACGGCGGGCGGCGTCAGCGTGAAGGAGATCGACCCGAAGACGATGGAGTCAAAGCTCGTGCCCGGCCTTTATTTTGCGGGCGAGCTCGTCGACGTCGATGCTTTCACGGGCGGCTACAACCTGCAAGCGGCGTTCTCGATGGGCGTTGCAGCGGGCAGCTACAGCGTCTGGAACGACTGAAAAAAGGAGAAACAAAATGGAGCAAAAGCACATCGCCCCGCTCACGCGCGGGCTGACGGGACGCCTGCGCATCCCGGGAGACAAGTCGGTCTCGCATCGCAGCGTCATGTTTTCGGCCCTCGGCCGGACGCCCGTGCGTATCACGAACTTCCTCCATGCGGCGGACTGCCTTTCGACGGTCGCCTGCATGAAAGCGCTTGGCGCTGAGGTCGAGATGGTTTCGGACACCGAGCTCGTCGTGACGGGACACGGTCTGCATGGCCTGCAGGAGCCAGCGGCCATCCTCGATGCAGGCAACTCCGGCACGACGCTGCGCCTGCTCATGGGGCTCCTGGCGCCGCAGCCTTTTAGCGCCGTTTTCACGGGCGACGCCTCGCTCTCGCGCCGTCCGATGGGGCGCGTGATCCAGCCGCTTTCGCAGATGGGCGCGAAAATCGTCGGCCGCAAGGGCAACACGCTGCTGCCCATCACGGTATGCGATCCGGAGGCGAAGCTCCACGGCATGACGTATGAAAGCCCTGTCGCGAGTGCGCAGGTGAAATCCGCCATCCTGCTCGCTGGGCTCTTTGCCGATGGCCCGACGACCGTTGTCGAGCCCGTGACGTCGCGCGACCATACGGAAAAGATGCTTGCGGCGTTCGGCGTTGCGGTCGAGAAGCAGGGCACGGCGGTGACGATTCGTCCCGTCGCCGATGACGAGTACGTCGCACCGGCCGCCATCGAAGTGCCGGGCGACATCAGCTCGGCGGCCTACTGGCTCGTGCTCGCGTCGCTCGTGCCGGGCAGCCACCTCGTGCTCGAGAATGTCGGCACGAACGAGACGCGCACGGGCATCCTCGACGTGCTCAAGGCGATGGGCGCCAATATCCAACGTGAAAACGTGCGGACGAGCGGCGGCGAAGAAGCCTGTGACCTCGTCATCACGGCCGCAAAACTTCATGGCACACGCTTCGGCAAAGACATGATGCCGCGCCTGATCGACGAAGTCCCTGCTATCGCCGTGGCCGCGCTCTTTGCCGAAGGCGACACCGTCATCACGGGCGCGGGCGAGCTCCGTGTCAAGGAAACCGACCGCTTGCAGGCCATCTCTGACGAGTGGAACAAGCTTGCGCCCGGCAGCGTCGAGGCGGGCGAAGACAGCCTCGTCATCCACGGCGGCACGCCCGTGCAGTGCGCGGAGGTCGCAAGCTATGACGATCATCGCATGGCCATGTCGCTCGCATGCCTCGGCGCGGCCAGTCAGGGCGTCATCATCGACCGCCCGGACTGCGTGAACATCTCTTATCCCGAATTCTATCAGACGCTCCAGTCCTTTCGCTGAGCGCACATTATAGGAGGAATCTATCGAATGAGTTCATTAGGCGAGGAAGCAAAAGACTGGATCATCTCCATTGTCGTAGCCGTCGTGCTGGCCTTCCTTATCCGTCAGTTCATCGTGGAGCTTTACATCGTCGATGGCCCGTCCATGCGGCCGACGCTGCAGTCGCAGGAGCGCCTCGTTGTCAACAAGTTCATCTACAACATCCGTCATCCCGAGAAAGGCGAAATCCTCGTCTTCAAATATCCGCGCAATCAGGAACGCGACTTCATCAAGCGCGTCATCGCGACGGAAGGCGACACCATCGAGATCAAGGACGGCCGTGTCTACGTCAACGACCAGATGCTGAACGAGGACTACATCCTCGAAAAGACGCGCAGCGAATATCCGAAATCGACTGTCCCCGAAGGTACGGTCTTCGTCATGGGCGACAACCGCAACAACTCCGAAGACAGCCGCTTCGCCGACGTCGGCTTCGTGCCCTACAGCCTCATCAAAGGCAAGGCCATGCTCGTCTTCTGGCCATTCAGCCAGTTCAAGACGCTGCCGTAAAAAAAGCTCCTCTCATTCGTGCGAGAGGAGCTTTTTTATATCCTGTGCCAGAGCCCCATGAGGCTCATGAGCAAATCTTTCGGCAGAAATTTTGCGGCTATCCGGTCGAGGAACGAGACGGCATCGGGCGTGCAGACGCTGATGCCATTTTTTGCTGCCCGGATGGAGCGGCGCGCGACGGTCTCGGCGTCGGTCGGGAAGGGAAAGTTTTTGAAAAGGCCATGCGCGTCTGTCGTTTCGGCGCGGCTGATGAATTCCGTGTCGCGGATCCAGTAGGGGCAGACGGCCGTGACGCCAATGCCTTGCGGTGCGAGGTCGTGGCCGAGCGAGCGCGAGTACGAGAGCAGGAACGATTTCGTCGCGGCGTAGACGCCGACGCCTGGCACGGGCTGGAACGCCGCGCACGAGGCGACGTTGAGGATGCAGCTGCCCGCGTTCATGAACGGCAGCGCGGCGGAAATGAGGCGCAGCGGCGCCGTGCAGTTGACCTGCACCATCTGCGTGAGTGTCGCGATGGGGATGTCCCCTGCGCGG
Organism: uncultured Veillonellaceae bacterium; assembly: GCA_900315575.1. Taxonomy (GTDB): domain Bacteria; phylum Bacillota; class Negativicutes; order Selenomonadales; family Selenomonadaceae; genus Selenomonas_C. Next base: position 8,468 of record OMZR01000104.1, on the reverse strand, counting down.
CCGATGCAGCCGAAGCCCGCACAGTTGACGAGCCAGCGGACTTCGGGCGCTTCGATGGTCGCGAGCTCGTCTTCGATCATGCGGATGGCGTCTTCGTCTGCGAGGTCGAGCGCGAGGACGCGCGCCGGTGTCTTGATGAGGCCCGCAATGGTCTGCAGGCGCTTCTCGCGGCGCGCGATGAGCCAGAGCTCGTCGAGTCCTTCGGCGTCGAGCAGGCGCGCGTACCAGGCGCCGAGGCCGCTCGATGCGCCTGTGATGATGGCGATGTTCATGGTGTTCCTCCCATGCGCCCGCAGGCGCGTTCAAGTTTCCTACATTATATCATTTCTACAAATGACTTGCACGCCGGGGCTCTATCGGGTAGAATAAGGAAGGAGCCTGAAAAAGGCTCCCGCTTTCGTGCACGCAAAAATGCAGAGGGTACGGAAGCGGAAAGAACCCCAAGGTACCAATTAGGTGGTGTTACAGTGAACGCAGTTTTCAATGTAGGCATCGATGTCGGCTCGACGACGATCAAGCTCGTCGTGCTCGACAAAGCAAAGCAGATCGTCTACAAGAATTATGAGCGTCATTTTTCAGAAATCGGCCACGCACTGCATGAGAATCTCGAATCTCTCAAGAAAGTCGTCGGCGAGCAGAAATTCAACTTTGCTCTGACGGGCTCGGCCGGCATGGGCATTGCCCAGCGCATCGGCCTGCCATTCGTGCAGGAGGTCATCGCCTGCGCGGCGGCCGTCAAGGAACTCATCCCGCAGACGGACACGGTTGTCGAGCTCGGTGGCGAGGATGCGAAGATCACGTACTTCGGCGCGGCGCCGGAGCAGCGCATGAACGGTGTCTGCGCGGGCGGCACGGGCTCGTTCATCGACCACATGGCGTCTCTCTTGTCGACGGACGCAAAAGGCCTCAACGACCTTGCGGCCAAGGGCAAGCAGATTTACACGATCGCCTCGCGCTGCGGCGTCTTTGCCAAGACGGACATCCAGGCACTCATGAATGACGGCGCGGAGAAGGCCGACATCGCGCTTTCCATCCTGCAGGCCGTCGTGAATCAGACCATCGGCAACCTCGCGCAGGGGCGTCCGATTGACGGCCATGTCGCGTTCCTCGGCGGGCCGCTCCACTTCCTGCCCGAACTAAAGAAGCGCTTCGTCGAGACGCTCGGTCTCGACGAGGAGCATACGGTCGATCTTGAAGATGGCAACTATTTCGTTGCAATGGGCGCTGCGCTCTCGGACGAGACGGAGACCATCGATACGGTACGCCTCGAAGATTCCATCCGCCGCGCAGAAGAAGCGGCGGCCGGTGAGACGCGCAAGGCGGATTTCACACTGTTCGCCGACGAAGCGGACTATGCGGCGTTCAAGGCGCGCCATGATCGCGACAAGGTGCCGCGCGGTGATTTCGAGCACTACGAGGGACCGGTCTATCTCGGCATCGATGCGGGCTCGACCACGACAAAGATCGCGGCCATCGGCAAGGACAAGGAACTCCTGTATACGGCCTATGGCAGCAACCACGGCTCACCGCTCAAGAGCGTCGTCTCGGAGCTTCAGGACTTTTACAAGGTGCTGCCGGAAAAGGCGCATGTAGCCGGCTGCATGACGACGGGCTATGGCGAGGCCATCGTGAAGGCCGGTGTCCATGCGGATGGCGGCGAGGTCGAGACGTTTGCCCACCTGCGCGCAGCACAGGAATTCTGCCCCGAGGTCACGTTCGTGCTCGACATCGGCGGACAGGACATGAAGTGCTTCTTTGTCAAAGATGGCAGCATCGGCAACATCACGCTCAACGAGGCGTGCTCGGCGGGCTGCGGCTCGTTCATCCAGAACTTCGCCGAGGGCCTGCACATGACGCCGGCCGAGTTTGCAAAGCTCGCCATCAGCTCGAAAGCGCCCGTCGACCTCGGCACGCGCTGCACGGTCTTCATGAATTCGAAGGTCAAGCAGGCGCAGAAAGAGGGCGCAGAGGTCGCCGACATCTCGGCGGGCATCGCGTTCTCCGTCATCAAGAATGCACTGTTCAAGGTCATGCAGCTCAAGGACGTGCGCACGCTCGGCGACCATATCGTCGTGCAGGGCGGCACGTTCTACAACGATGCCGTGCTGCGCTGCATGGAAAAACTCTTGGACCGCGACGTCATCCGTCCCGACATCGCAGGCATCATGGGCGCGTATGGCGCGGCCATCCTCGCGCTCGAATCGGGGAGCGAGCAGTCGTCGCTGCTCTCGGCGGGCGAACTCCAGAATTTTGATGTGCAGACGAGCTCGTACCGCTGCAAGGGCTGCGGCAACAAGTGCCTGATCACGATGCAGAAATTCCCGGATGGTGGCAAATATTTCACGGGCAACCGCTGCGAGCGAGGCATCGGCGGCAAGAAGCCGGACGAAGACGAGACGCCGAACATCTACCAGTATAAGTACCGCCGTCTCTTCCGCTACTATGCGCCGCTCGAGAACCCGCAGCGCGGCACGATCGGCATTCCGCGCGTGCTGAACATGTACGAGGACTATCCGTTCTGGTTTACGTTCTTCACGTATCTCGGCTACCGCGTGCAGCTGTCGGGCAAGTCGACGGCCAAAATGTATTACAAGGGCATGGCGACCGTGCCGTCCGACTCGCTCTGCTATCCGGCGAAAATCACGCACGGTCATATCATGGACCTCATCGAGAAGGGCGTCACGAAGATTTTCTACCCGTGCGAGCCATACAACATGGTCGATGAGAAGCATCCGTCCGAAAATCACTACAATTGCCCGATTGTCGCGTCGTATGCTGAAAACATCCGCGGCAATATGGACATTCTGCGCGAAAAGAATATTGACTTTATCCAGCCGTTCCTGCCCATCAACGACGAGAAGCGCATGGCGGAGCGCCTCGTGGAAGCACTCAAAGGCGAGCATCTGCCGAAGGATGAAATCGTTGCGGCTGTCGATGCGGCCTACAAGGAACTCGCGCAGTACCGTCAGGACGTGCGCGACTATGGCGAGAAAATCCTCGAACGCATCGAGCAGACGGGCGAGCACGCCATCCTGCTCGTCGGCCGTCCGTATCATATCGATCCCGAAATCAACCACGGCATTCCGGAGATGATCCAGAGCTACCATCTGCCGATTCTCTCGGAGGACGCCGTCTACCACATGCCAGTCAAGGGCGAGAAGCTTCATATCGTCAACCAGTGGAGCTACCATGCACGCCTCTATCATGCCGCGCAGTTCGTCTGCGAGCATCCGAACATCACGCTCATCCAGTTCAGCTCGTTCGGCTGCGGCCTCGACGCCATCACGACGGGACAGGTGCGCGACATCCTCGAAGCGCATGACCGCATCTACACGATGATCAAGCTCGACGAGGTCTCGAACCTCGGCGCGGCCCGCATCCGCCTGCGCTCGCTGATGGCGGCGCTCGCGCGTCGGAAGCCTGTGGCCTGGCACCCCGTCACGCCCATCGAGCGCCCGCACTTCACGGCGGAGTGCAAGAAGACGCATACGATTCTCGCACCGCAGATGGCGCCGATTCACTTCGAGCTTATCGAGAGCGTCATGCGCGACTTCGGCTATCAGGTCGTCGTGCCGCCGATGCCGGACAAGTCCGCCATCGACCTCGGCCTGCGCTATGTCAACAACGACATGTGCTATCCGTGCATCGTTGTCGTCGGCCAGCTGCTCGCTGCGCTGAAATCGGGCAAGTATGACCCCGACCACACGAGCATCGCGATGTTCCAGACGTGCGGCGCCTGCCGTGCGACGAACTACATGAGCGTGCTGCGCTCGGCACTCAAGTACGCAGGCTACGGCCAGGTGCCAGTCTTTGCCGTGCACGGCCTGCCGGAGGAAACCGACAGCTTCCGCCTGACGCGGCCCATGCTGATTGCTGCCATCAAAGCGGCGATTTTCGGCGACATCCTGCAGAACGTCAAGAATCGCATGCTGCCGTACGAGCTCCAGAAAGGCGAGACGATGCGCCTTTACCGCAAGTGGATGGACATCTGCAAGGACGTCGTGCGCGATGGCGGCTATTTCAAGTTCCAGCGCACGGTCAAGCAGATGATCAAGGAATTCGACAACATCCCGATTGACGAAACCATGTGGAAGCCGAAAGTCGGCATCGTCGGCGAGATTCTCGCGAAGTATCATCCCGTCGCGAACAACCACATCGAGCAAGTCCTGATCGAGGAAGGCGCGGAAGTCGTCATGCCGGATTTCGTCGACTTCTTCCTCTACTCGGCCTATGACCCGATTGTCAAGCACCGCCTGCTCGACGGCGAGAAGAAAGCGGGCTTCTTTGGCCGCATGTTCATCAACATCATCAATTTCTATCGCGGCACGATGCGCAAGGCCATGAAGCGCAGCCGCCATTTCCGTGCGCCGCACAAGATCGACGAGACCGCGCGCCTCGCCGAGCGCCATGTCAGCCTCGGCAACATGGCGGGCGAGGGCTGGTTCCTGACGGGCGAGATGGTCAAGCTCATCGACGAAGGCGTGCCGAATGTCGTCTGTCTCCAGCCGTTCGGCTGCCTGCCGAACCATATCACGGGCAAGGGCGTCATGCACGAGCTCCGCGAAAGCTACAAGGGCGCGAACATCACAGCCATCGACTGCGATGCGGGCTCGTCGGAAGTCAACCAGCTCAACCGCCTCAAGCTCATGCTGTCCGTCGCGAAAGAGCGCGGACCCGAGGGCGATTTCGCCGCATATGAGCCACAGGCCATGGGAGGGCCGCGCCCGTGAGCGCGCATCTCATGAGCACGGCGGCAGCGGAGTGGACAGCGAGAGAGGAGGGGAGCCGCATGGAACGGCGTCATCATAGAGCGGCGAGCCATGTCAGCGCCCGCGATCGCCGCATGGGGCGGCGGCAGGGAATCTCATTCGTGCTCGGCCTCCTGCTCTTCGTCGGCTGCTTCGCCGTCTACTTCGCTTCGCAGACGGACTACGTGCAGAAAGGCTGGCTCTATCCCTATCCATATCGCGAGACCGTCGAGCACTACGCGCATGCCTATGGTGTCGACAGCAGCCTCGCGGCCGGCGTCATCCATGCCGAGAGCCGCTTCAAGAGCACGGCGCAGTCGCATCGCGGCGCTGTCGGCCTCATGCAGCTCATGCCAGATACGGCAGAGTGGATTGCCGGCCAGATGGACGAGCCGCGCTTTTCGCTGACAAAGCTCCAGGAGCCCGAGACGAACATCCGCTACGGCATCTGGTATCTCGCCTCGCTGCAGAAAGAATTCGACGGCAACGACATCCTCGCCCTCGCCGCCTATAACGCCGGCCGCGGCAACGTGCAGGAGTGGATGGCGCAGTACGGTTGGCAGCAGGACTTCAGCTCCGTCGAATCCATTCCCTACGCCGAAACGCGCGAATACGTCACGCGCGTGCTCAAATACCAGCAAAAATACAAGACCCTCTACGCTCCGCACTCCGAGGGATTCTTGTCGGCTTCGGCCAAATAAATCACCAGGGGGACAACACACACTATGAAGAAAATCCGCAAGGCTGTCATTCCGGCGGCCGGCTATGGCACGCGCTT
>OMZR01000104.1:0-2863 GCA_900315575.1 uncultured Veillonellaceae bacterium | reverse complement strand
AGGCGCTCGCGAGCGGCATCGAGGACATCCTGATCGTCAGCGGCCACGGCAAGCGCGCCATCGAAGACCATTTCGACTCGGCCCCCGAGCTCGAGGCGGAACTCCGTCGCAAGGGGAAGACGGATCTCCTGAAGCTCGTGCAGCAGACGGCTTCCATCAAAGTCCATTACATCCGCCAGCAGTACATGCGCGGCCTCGGGGATGCTATTCTCTGTGCGAAAGCGTTCATGGGCGACGAGCCGTTTGCCGTGCTGCTCGGCGACGATGTCGTCTATCATCCCGAAAAGCCAGCGCTCCAGCAGCTCATCGACGTCTACGAAAAGACGGGCGGCTCCGTGCTCGGCTGCCAGCAGGTGCCGGACGAAAAGGTTTCGTCGTATGGCATCGTTGCGGGTGAGCAGGAGCCCGGCGATGCGCGCCTCATGCGCGTGCATGACATGGTCGAGAAGCCGGATCTCAAAGACGCCCCGAGTCGTTTCGCCGTGCTCGGCCGCTACATCATCAAGCCGGAGATATTTGACATCCTCGAAAACACGAAACCTGGCAAGGGCGGCGAAATCCAGCTGACGGACGCCCTCAAAGTTCTCGCGAAGCTCGATACCGTTTACGCCTACGATTTCGAAGGCCAGCGCTACGATCTCGGCGACAAGCTCGGCTTCCTCAAAGCTACGGTCGAATTCGCCCTGCGCCGCGAAGACCTCGGCGAACCGTTCCGCAATTACTTGAAAAACGTGGTAGAAAAACATCTCTAACAATAGAAATAGAGCCTATCGAATACCGCAGCCCCCCTCCAGAGGGGGGACGGGCCGCGTGAGCGGCGGGGGGAGTCCCTTGCATGTCTATACTTGTAGCTAGACGTAATTTCCGCGGGTGCGATATTCGATGGCAAGGGGGAATGGCCCTTTGCAAAAAAAATCAAAAGCAAATTTAGCTCTGGCCATCAGCGCCGCCGGTTTTCTGGGAAGCCTCCCGGCCGGCGGCTTCTTTGGAGGCCTCGTTCATCACGGCTTCCTCGCAGCGACCATCGGCGGTCTCGCTGACTGGTTCGCCGTCACAGCCATCTTCCGCAAACCGCTCGGCATCTCGTACCGCACGGACATCCTGCGCCGCAACCGCGGCCGCATCATGGACGCGCTTGTGACATTTGCGAGCGACGACCTGCTCTCGGTCGAGAATATCATGCAGGTTGTGCGTGAGCAGGAAATGGCGACGCTGCTCGTCGATTATCTTGAACACCGCGGCGGCCACGAGCGGCTGCGGCAGGTCGTCGATGACGTCGTCCTGAAGGCTGTCAACACCATCGACACGGCGCGCGTCGCGGGTGAAGTCGCGCCCGCCCTGCAGGAAAGTCTGCGGGAGATTCCTCTTGAAAACGTCTTTGCTGACGTCCTGCGTCTGCTCGCTGAAGAACAGCACAGCCGTCCGCTGCTGCAGACGTTCTTTCAGATTGCCGGCCGCGTGCTCGAGAGCCCTGTGCTGCACGATGTTTTGCTCGAAAACATCGGCCAGCTGCGCCGCGCTTACGAGAAGGATTCGCCGGGCCGCGCGTTCGTGCTCTCGACGCTCGGCCTCACGGATGAGCGCATGGCGGAAGTTCTCTGCGAGCGCCTCAGCCGCAAAGTGCGCGAGCTTTCAGATGGCGAGACGGAGTCCTATGCCGCATGCAAGGCGGATTTCGAGACGCTGCTGATTTCCCTGAGCCACGACGAGACGTTGCTGGCAGCGCTTGCCGCATGGAAAGAGGAGCTTCTGCGGAGCATCGACCTGCGCCCGTTCCTCGCCGCATGGCTCGAACAGCATGTCAAAGGCGCACACCCGTTCTGGATGGACGCGCTCGACCGCTTCGTCGACCGCAAGATTGGCGAATTCGAGCAGTCGGCACCGTGGCAGCGACGTTTTGACAAACTCGTCAAGGACTTCCTCGAAGACGAATTCCGCAAGCATCACGATGCCATCCCTGGCCTGATTCGCGAGCGCCTCGACGAGATGTCGGATGACGATCTCGTGACGTTTGCCGAAGCCAAAGTGCAGGACGACCTGCAGATGATCCGCATCAACGGCGCCGTCGTCGGCTCGCTCGTCGGCATGGGGCTCTACATCCTCGTCACGCTGGCAGAAAGGATGTGGGGCTGATGTCATTCATTTGGAAAGACTGGAACAAGGCCGACAAGACGCTGCTTGCGGCTTTTGCGGCGTTCCTGATGGCACTTGCGACGCATCTTTACTGCCCAGGCAATCGCGTTGCTGAAGGCTTCCTGTTCTGCGCCGAAGCTGCGCTTGTCGGCGGCATCGCCGATTGGTTCGCCGTCACGGCACTCTTCCGCAAGCCCCTGGGCTTTCCGTACCACACGGCCATCTTGCCGCGTCGCCGTGCGGCTTTCGTCAAGGCGTCTGTGACGATGGTGCAGAAGGAATTCTTTTCGCGCCGCAAGATCTTCCGCCATCTCGAACGGCTCCATCTGCTGCCGATGCTGCTGTCGTGGCTTAAAGCGTCAGAGACGAAAGAGCGCCTGACGCATCAGATGCTTCATTACATGCGCGACTTTCTGCTGCGGCAGGATGCGAAGGCGCAGGCAGAGGCCATCGCCGCGCAGGTGCGAGATGCATTCGAAGATATCGAGCCGGAAGCGTTCTTCTCCGGTATCGGCCGCTGGCTGCAGGAAAGCGGCCGCGACCATGCAGCGCTCGCGCGCATCGCCGCGCAGCTGCGGCCGCGCATCGAGGCAGACGAGACGCGAGATGCCATCTTCCACATGCTTGAGGCATATGAAAAGGAGCGGGCAGGCGGCACGCTCGGCCTCTTCATGGCAGGACTCGCCGAAGCACTCGGCCTCGTCGACCTTGAAGAGGCTGCCGCCATCAT
>OMZR01000193.1 GCA_900315575.1 uncultured Veillonellaceae bacterium | reverse complement strand
TTTACAAGTTCGCGATCGCATGGGTCATCTCGCTGCTCGTCTATCAGGGCGGCCGCTTGCTCGGGTTTGAATGATGTGATACGATATTTCTGGAAAGGCAGGGATTCTCGATGGCAACGTTTATTCTCGGCGTATTTCTTGCGGTGGCGCTTTTCTTCGCCGTCCGCCATATCGTCCGCAACTTCCACGACGGAAAAGAAGACTGCTGCGGGGGCACCTGCCCCGGCTGCAGCGGTAGCTGCAAAGGATGTCATCCTGGCATTTGATAGGTTCAAGGCTCTCTCTTTCGAGGGAGCTTTTTTGTTTCCGTCACATCTTCGTGCTATACTGCTGGTAGAAAAGAAAGATTTATCGGAAAGAAGAAACATACGATATGCCAAATATCATTCTCAATGCCGACGATTTCGGTCGCCATGCGCTCATCAATGCTGCTGTCCGTGATGGCGTCGAGCGCGGCTTGCTGCGGTCGGCGAGCCTCATGGCAGGGGAGCCGGCGTTTGACGAAGCCGTCGCCATCGCGAAAACACATCCGCAGCTTGGCGTCGGCGTTCATTTCACGCTTGTCGATGGCCGTCCCGTGCTGCCTCCAGACAAGATTCCATCGCTTGTCGGCTCAGACGGCCGTTTCCGCCCGAACCACATGGCGTTTGTCTGCGACTGCTTCCTCGGCCACATCCGCCGCGATGACATCCGCCGCGAGTTCACGGCGCAGGCGCAGAAGATTCTCCGCGCGGGCCTGCGGCCTGAGCATGTGGACAGCCATCAGCACATCCACATCCTGCCGGGCGTCTTTTCCATCGCGCTCGATGTCGCGGCGGCTGCGGGCATCCATGCCGTGCGTATCCCGGCTGTCGATGTCGGGGAGGGAGGCTTCCTCACGGGCGGCGCCAGTGCCATCGTCGGCCGTCTCGGGCTCTACACGCTGGCTACGGTCGCGCGGCGGCAGGCGCATCATCGCGGTTTTGCGACGCCCGACCATTTTTCCGGCCTCGTGGCAGGCGCGGCCGTGACGGAGGATTATCTCGTGCAGCTTGCACCCGCGCTGCCGCAGGACGGATCGACGACGGAGGTCATGCTGCATCCCGGCAAGGCGGACGCCGAACTCGTGCGCCTCTACGCAGGCGGCTGGGAGCACAGCTTCACGTCAGAAGACGCCGCCATCTTGTTGCCAGCCGTGCGTGCGGCGTTCGAGGCGCATGCGCTTTCGAGCGTGAACTTTGCTGCACTGGCACGGCGCTGAAGTTCCATGCACGCTGGATTTTTCCCTTGCGATGTCCCATTCTCTGCAACTTATGATATAATGAAAGAAAACGCAGAAAGGGGCGCCTCCATGGCAGAACTCACGAGACTTCAGCAAGACATCATCAATTTCTATCATCAGAATCCCTTCACGGAATACATCCAGGCGAAAGTCATCCCGACGGCGGGCGGCGGCGTGCGCCTCGAGCTCACGGTCGAGGCAGAGCATACGAACCTCTACGGCATCGTGCATGGCGGCGTGCTCATGACACTGGCAGACACGGCCTGCGGTGCGGCCTGCCTCGCGAAGAACAAGCGCGTCGTCACGATCAGCCTCGGCATGGATTTCATGCACTCCATCCCGCTCACGACGAAGATCATCGCCATCGGCCGCGTGCTGCATGATGGCCGCCATACGATGACATGCGAGAGCGAGATCCGCGACGAGAGCGGCAAGCTTTACGCAAAAGGGCATGGCACGTTCTACGTTCTCGGCCTCTTTGACGAGGAATTGGCAGAAGGGGAAGAAGGGGGCGCATGACCGTTTTGTACAGCATAAACAGACAAATGTATCTCACATACGGAAAAGCCTCGCGAGAGGCTTCTTTTTTTGTCCACGGGAAAAGAAATTTATATTCATTTTGTGCTTCTTGCATGTAAAATCATGTATACAAAAAAAGACACGAGCAGCAGGACTGGGAAGGATTCCATTGTATGACTCTTCCCACAGAACAGGCGGATGCTCCTGTATAACTATGAAGTCACGCAACCATAAGCATGAGCAATGTGTTAGAAGAAAACGCTATACTTTTGAAAATCCATTTCAGGCGGACAAAATGGTTGTCTTTTTCAAGAGAAACGAAAGGATTAGAAGTTATATAGCGCATAAAATGACGAGTATAATGGATAAATATACAAATTTTTACCTGAAAAGAAAGTGTAAACATTGAAATCTCATCGAAAAAGGTCTAAAACAATCCTCGTGTTGTGGACATGAGTGTGTAGCGCTGATACTCATCCACGAATGTGCATAAAAACTTGTCATCTCCCTGTGGACAGGAACATGACGGTGAAGGAGCTTGAAGACAAATGAAAAAGAAACAGCTATTGACTATGGCTCTGGCAGCACTGACAGCCTGCTCGGTCTTTGCGGGTTGCGGCAGCGAAAGCGGCAGCGGCTCGGGCGATCAGGCAACGATCCGCGCAACGTTCGGCACGGAGCCGGAGACGCTCGACCCGGGCAAGGCGACGGGCGTTCCGGAGGCAACGTACCTCGGCGAGATGTTCGAGGGCCTCACGTCGCTCGACAAGGACGGCCAGCCGGTTCCGGCAGCAGCAGAGAAATGGGATGTCTCGGAGGACGGCCTCACGTACACGTTCCATCTGCGTGACAACAAGTGGTCGAATGGCGATCCCGTCACGGCACAGGATTTCGAATATGCTTGGAAGCGCACGCTGAGCCAGGATCTCGCATCGGAATACGCTTACATGCTGTTCCCGATTCAGGGCGCGGAAGACTACAATAAGAACGGCGGCAGCGCGGACAAGGTCGGCGTCAAGGCTGTCGATGACAAGACGCTCGAGGTTCATCTGGCACGCCCGACGGCGTACTTCCTCGAACTGCTGGCTCATCAGTCCTATTACCCGGTCAACAAGAACGTTGTGGACATGAGTGTGTAGCGCTGATACTCATCCACGAATGTGCATAAAAACTTGTC
>OMZR01000177.1 GCA_900315575.1 uncultured Veillonellaceae bacterium | reverse complement strand
ATCCGAAGCATTTCTCCGGATGCCTCTTTTTTTGCGCTCAAAAACCATTCGTCTTTTTTATTTTTCCATCCGAAAAAGTTATTTTGTTCACTTTGTAGACAAACCGCGAAAAATTGTATACAATAGGAACTGTGAGTAATGAATATCGAATCAATTCTTATTTAGGAGGGCCATCTATGGAAATTCTCGTTTGCATCAAACAGGTTCCTGGATCCAACAAAGTCGAAGTCGATCCGGTGACCGGCGTCTTGAAGCGCGATGGCGCAGACAGCAAGATGAATCCGTATGACCTCTACGCGCTCGAGGTCGGCCTCGAGCTTCGGGAGCAGTACGGCGGAAAGGTCAGCGTCCTCACGATGGGGCCGCCGCAGGCGAAAGCCGTGCTCTATGAGGCATTTGCGATGGGCGCCGATGAAGGCGCACTCATCACGGACCGCAAGTTCGGCGGCGCGGACGTACTCGCGACGAGCTACACGCTGTCGCAGGGCATCAAGAAGTTCGGCAAGTTCGATCTCATCCTCTGCGGCCTGCAGACGACGGACGGCGACACGGCCCAGGTCGGACCGGAAGTCTCCGAGACGCTCGGCATCCCGTGCGTCTGCAATGTCAGCGCCATCGGCGCGGTCAAGGCCGGCGGTATCACGGTCATGATGGACATGCCGGAAGACATCGAAGAGGTCAAGGTTTCATTCCCATGCCTGCTGACCGTCCAGAAGGACATCATGCAGCCCCGCCTGCCGTCGTACAAGCTCAAGAAGGCGACGGAGAGCCGCGGCATCCAGATGTTTACGCTGCAGGACATGGAAGACACAGACGAACACCATTACGGGCTCAACGGTTCCCCCACGCAGGTGCAGCGCATCTTCCCGCCGACGTCGGACAAGGTGCAGCAGAAACTGGAAGGAACGACTGCGGAGATGGCCGACCAGCTCTACCGCATCCTGAAGAAGAAAAAGTTCACGGCTTGACAGCAGGGGGAAATGAAATATGGCAAAGCTTGTTGTACATCAGGACAAAATTGATGACGTGCAGGCGTTTATCAAAATCTGCCCGTTCGGCGCAATGGTGGAAAAAGATGGCAAGGTCGAGCTCACGGCTGCCTGCCGCATGTGCCGCCTCTGCGTGAAAAAAGGCCCGAAGGGCGCGATGGAGTATGTCGAGGACGAAAAGAAGCCGACGGTCGACAAGAGCAAATGGCGCGGCATCGCCGTGTATGTCGACCACGTCGAAGGGCGCATTCACCCCGTGACGTACGAGCTCCTCGGCAAGGCACGGGAGCTTGCGGAAAAGATCTCGCAGCCAGTCTACGCGCTGTTCCTCGGGAGCGAAATCACGAAGGAAGCCGAAGAACTGCAGCATTATGGCGTGGACAAGGTCTTTGTCTGCGACAAGGAAGAGCTGAAAGATTTCAAGATCGAGACGTATGCGACGGCATTCGAGCATTTCGTCAAGATGGTGCATCCGGCTGCCATCCTCGTCGGTGCGACGCCGGTCGGCCGCCAGCTCGCGCCGCGCTGCGCTGCGCGTTTCCGCACGGGCCTCACGGCAGACTGCACGGTGCTCGATATTCATGAAAACAGCGACCTCGTCCAGATCCGCCCGGCATTCGGCGGCAACATCATGGCGGAAATCCTCACGCCGAACCATCGCCCGCAGATGGCGACCGTCCGCTACAAGGTCATGGACGCGCCAAAGCGCAGCTCAGACAAGAGCGGCGAGATCGTGACGTTCGACGTCCCGACGGAGGAGCTTGGCAGCCATGTCGACGTCCTGCGCGTGACGAAGAAAGAGAAGGAAAAGAGCATCGAGATGGCGGACGTCCTCGTCGTCGCGGGCCGCGGCCTCAAGAAGAAGGAAGACATCGCGCTCCTGCAGGAGCTCGCTGACGAGCTCGGCGGCGAAGTCGCCTGCACGCGTCCGATGGTCGAGAGCGGCTGGTTCGACGCGAAGCACCAGATCGGCCTCTCGGGCCGCACGGTTCGCCCGAAACTCATCATCACCTGCGGCGTCTCGGGCGCCATCCAGTTCGTCGCCGGCATGAACAATTCCGACACGATCGTCGCCATCAATACGGATCCGAAGGCCTCGATCTTCAAGACGGCCAACTACGCCATCGTCGGCGATCTTTATGAAGTCATTCCGAAACTCCTGTCTGATATTCGCGAGGGGAAAGGTGAAAACGCATGAGCGCATACAAGAAAATCGATGAGAACGACTACAAGGCAATCCTCTCGATCGTCCCGGAAGAGCGCGTGCTCTACAAGGACAACATCAACGAGGAGTACAGCCACGACGAGCTTTCGAGCGAGCGCAGCTACCCGGACATCGTCGTCCGCGTCACGTCAGCGGAAGAAGTCTCGAAGCTCATGGCGTATGCCAAGGAGCACAACATCGTCGTGACGCCGCGCGGCGCCGGCACGGGCCTCGTCGGTGCATCCGTCGCCGTCGAGAACGGCCTCATGATCGACATGACGCTCATGAACCACATCCTCGAACTCGATGAAAAGAACCTCACGCTGACGGTCGAGCCGGGCGTGCTGCTCATGGAAATCGCGGCCTATGTCGAGGAACGCGGCTTCTTCTATCCGCCGGATCCGGGCGAGAAATCCGCGACAATCGGCGGCAACATCAGCACGAACGCCGGCGGCATGCGCGCCGTCAAATACGGCGTCACGCGCGATTTCGTCCGCGGCCTCGAAGTCGTCCTGACGGACGGCACGATCCTGCACCTCGGCGGCAAAGTCGTCAAGAACAGCTCGGGCTATGACATCAAAGACATGATTATCGGCTCCGAAGGCACGCTCGGCATCGTCACGAAAGCCATCCTGAAGCTGCTGCCGCTGCCGCGCAAGAATGTCAGCCTGCTGATCCCATATCCGACGCTCGCGCAGGCCATCGGCACCGTGCCGCTCATCATCGCCTCGAAAGCCATCCCGACGGCCATTGAGTTCATGGAACGCGAAGTCATCCTCGACGCCGAGAAGTACCTCGGCCGCAAGTTCCCGGACAACCAGGCCGATGCATATCTGCTGTTGAAGTTCGACGGCAACACGATGGAGGAAATCGCCTCCTACTACGATGACACGGCGCAGATCTGCCTCGAGCAGGGCGCCATCGACATCCTGATCGCCGACACGGACGAGCGCAGCGAATCCATCTGGAAGGCGCGCGGCGCATTCCTCGAAGCCATCAAGGGCTCCACGACAGAGATGGACGAAGTCGACGTCGTCGTCCCGCGCAGCCGCGTCAACGAGTTCGTCGAATTCGTCCACGGCCTCCAGAAGGAAATGGGCGTGCGCATCAAGCTGTTCGGCCATGCAGGCGACGGCAACCTCCACGTCTACATCCTGCGTGACGACCTCTCGAAGGAAGACTGGAAGAAAGTCCTCGATGCCACGATGGAGCGCATGTACTCCCATGCACGCGAACTAGACGGCCAGGTCTCCGGCGAGCACGGCATCGGCCTCGCGAAGCGCCCGTACCTCAAAGAATCTCTGCAGCCCGAGGACCTCGCCCTCATGCGCCGCATCAAGACGGCGTTCGACCCGACGAACATCCTCAACCCGCACAAAGTCTGCGAAGACTGAGCGGACTTCCCAGCATCTCCATAGATTCCTTTCATCCTGCACATTCTATTTTTCTGCCATCGGACAGTACATCTGCCGATGGCAGTTTTTTATCGTTTGATTTATGGAAGTTATCGTATAAAATAATTTATTTTAATGCTTTATCACATTTACTTATTTGAACGACTCCTGTATAATATGGGTATTAGGACTTATGAACAAGGGAGGTTGTGTCTTTTTAGA
>OMZR01000192.1 GCA_900315575.1 uncultured Veillonellaceae bacterium | reverse complement strand
ATCCAGGCCGTGCTCCGTGACAAGCCCGAGCGCGTCATGGGCAGCTGGAACAAAAGGTTCCATGCCATTCTCGAACGCATGAAGAAAGGCGACATTCTCGATGTCGCTGCCGTCGCGCGAAACCTCTCCCTGCAGGATCGTCGCCGCAAGATTTCGAGCGGCGAACGCCGTCTCATGGATCTCGCGCGGCAGATGCTCGTCAGCGAGCTCGTCTATGCCTGCGACAAGACGCCTGAGGAGGTCGAACAGTGGATTGAAGACCAGCTCGATCGCAAGTCGGCATGACATGGTTTTGAAAGAGTCCCCTTGCTCTCTGAGGAAAGAAGGCAAGGGGGTTTTGTTTTTCACCACAGGAGGTGGTTCATTTGATGCTTGACAGGGTTCTGCGCTTCCTCATTACGGCATTCCTCGCCATTGCAGGCGGTGCACTCTTCGAGCTCGCGAGCCCAATACTTGCACTCATCATCAGCACGGAGATTCTCAAGATGGAGATGGGAATCTTCAAAATCACGCTCGTGAGCTTTCTCTGCATCGTCATCGGCGCCATCGTCGGCGGCATCATCGGATTTATCGTTTCTCCATATCTCATCGGCAAACTCAAGAAATTCGCCGTCTGGGTCGAGCAGCAGCTCGGCAAGATGCCGATTCATGACGTCATCGCTGGCGCCATCGGCCTTGCCATCGGACTTATCATCGCAAATCTTTTCAGCTCGGCCTTTGCGCGTATCCCGGTCGTCGGCGACTACATTCCCGTCATCTTCAGCATCGTGCTCGGCTATCTCGGCATCCACATCACGATCCGAAAGCGCAAGGAGCTCACGGCGCTCTTCGACTTTATCCCGAAAGCCATCCGCGAGGCCGTGAAAGCCCGCGAGGCCAAGCAGGCGGCAGAAGCCGCCAAAGCTGCGGAGACGGCGAAAGCGGCCGCGGCTGCGGCTGTGGCGGCGGCGGGCACGGTCGCTGCGGCAGGGGACGCCCCGACAGAAACGCCCGAGGCCGCGAGCTGCAAGCTGCTCGATACGAGTGTCATCATCGACGGCCGCATCGCCGACATCATCGACACGGGCTTTGTCGAGGGGACGCTGTTGCTGCCAGTCTTCGTGCTCGAAGAGCTCCAGCACATCGCGGATTCCGCCGACGCCTTGAAGCGCACGCGCGGTCGCCGCGGCCTCGACATCCTCCAGCGCATCCGCACGGATTCGCGCATGAAGGTCGAAGTCACGAACAAGGATTTCGACGACATTGCCGAAGTCGATTCGAAGCTCGTGCGCCTTGCGCAGGACGTCCACGGCAAAATCATCACGAATGATTTCAACCTCAACAAGGTCGCAAAACTGCGCGGCGTCGAGGTGCTGAACATTAACGAGCTCTCGAATGCCGTCAAGCCCGTCGTCATCCCTGGCGAGAGCATGACCGTGACCGTCGTCAAGAGCGGCAAGGAGCCAGGACAGGGCGTCGCGTATCTCGATGACGGCACGATGATTGTCATTGAGAACGGCCACCGTCACATGGGCGAGACCATCACGGTCGAGGTCACAAGCGCGCTGCAGACGGCAGCAGGCCGCATGATTTTTGCAAAACCGAAATCGTAACCGTTCATATCAACAGGCACGAATAGAAAGGAAGGTATACCGATATGGTCAGCGTGATCATTCCCGCCGCCGGACAAGGACGGCGGATGCAGGCTCATCACAACAAAGTCTTCCTCATGCTCGCAAAGGAGCCGATCCTCGTGCATACCTTGCGGCAGTTCGCCGAGGTCGAGGACGTCGGCGAATGTATTGTTGTCGTCGGAAAAGGCGAGGAACAGGAGACGTATGAGCTCCTGAAATCGGCTTCGTCTGTGCAGCCGCTGCCGGACTGTCGTATCGTTACGGGTGGCGAGGAACGGCAGGATTCCGTCTGGAACGGCCTGCAGGTCGTGAGCCCTGACGCTGACATCGTCCTCGTCCATGATGCCGCACGGCCGCTTGTGACGCCTGCCATCATCGGCCGCGTCATCCGGGCAGCCCGTCGCACGGGCGGTGCCGTCGCCGCCGTCCCTGTCAAGGACACAATCAAGGTTGCGGGCGATGACGGCAATGTCGCTTCGACGCCCGACCGCAGCACGCTCTGGGCCGTCCAGACGCCGCAGGGCTTCCAGAAAGACCTGCTCGTCCGTGCGAATGAGCAGGCCATCGCCGATGGCTTCCGCGGCACGGACGACGCGAGTCTCGTCGAGCGCCTCGGCATGCCCGTCGAGCTTTCGCTCGGCAGCTATGAAAACATCAAGATTACGACGCCCGGCGATCTCATCATCGCCGAGTCGTTCTGGAAAGCACGCCAGGAGTCCGATGACATCCGGGTGCCAGAGGGAAGGGGGCTGCGCGCATGACGCGTTTCGGCATGGGATATGATGTCCACCGCCTCGTGGAGGGCAGAAAGCTCATCCTCGGCGGCGTCGATGTCCCGTATGAGAAGGGCTTGCTCGGCCACAGCGATGCCGACGTTCTGCTGCACGCCATCATGGACGCGCTCTTGGGCGCGGCGGCGCTCGGCGACATCGGCCGCCATTTCCCCGATACAGATCCGGCCTATGCAGGCGCTGACAGCCAGAGGCTCCTCGCGCATGTGGGGAAGCTGCTCAAAGAGCAAGGCTATGAAATCGGCAACATCGACGCAACCATCGTCGCCCAGCGGCCGAAGCTCATGGCTTTTATCCCGCAGATGGCATCAAATATCGCTGAGACGCTCGGCATCGCTATTGACCAGGTCAACGTCAAGGCCACGACGGAGGAGAAGCTCGGCTTCACCGGCAGCGGGGAGGGCATTTCCTCCTATGCTGTTGCCGGAATCGAAAGGAAGCGATGATGAAAGACGGTAGTCCAGATTGGTATAGATTTTCTGTTCCTATCTAGGAGACAAACCGCAGGCGTAGCAGAGCTACGTCGAGGATTTGTCGACGACGAGAGGACAGAAAAGATATGCNCCTATCTAGGAGACAAACCGCAGGCGTAGCAGAGCTACGTCGAGGATTTGTCGACGACGAGAGGACAGAAAAGATATGCCAAGATGGGCTGGCGGATTTTATCAGTGCTTCCGAAAAAGAGATAAAGGGAGAACTTTATGCTGAAAGTCTACAATACGATGACCCGCCAGAAAGAAGAATTCCACCCACTCAAGAAAGGCGAGGTCTCCATCTACTGCTGCGGCGTCACGCCTTATAATGCGCCGCATATCGGTAACGCGCGTCCTTTCGTCACCTGGGACGTCATCCGCCGCTATTTCGCTTCGAAGGGTCTGACGGTTCACTACATCCAGAATTTCACGGATGTCGATGACAAGATTATCCGCACGGCAAATAGCGAGCACACGACGTGGAAAGATGTCGCTGACCGCAACATCGCGATATATTTCCACTCGATGGATGCGCTCGGCGTGCGCCGGGCCGAGAAATATCCGCGCGTCAGCGAGACGATGGCGGATATCATTGCGATGGTGCAGAAGCTCATCGACAAGGGCTATGCCTATGCGCTTGAAAACGGCGATGTCTTCTACAGCGTCGAGAAATTCAAGGGCTATGGCAAGCTCAGCGGCCGCAAG
>OMZR01000150.1 GCA_900315575.1 uncultured Veillonellaceae bacterium | reverse complement strand
GCGCGGGCGCGCAGGTGCCGTTCTCGTGCATCAACTACGGCATGGATACGTCGCCGGAAGGCCGCCTCGCAACACGCCCGACTTTGAGTGCCATCTGGGCGGGCCTCGGCAACGGAGAGACGGCCATCTTCCCGATTTCCGTCTTTCAGCTCAAGGCCGGCGTCCACTACAACCCCGGCGCCCCGAACTATGACCTGTTCCAGCAGGCATGCAAGACGAGCGCGAAGCGCCTGTTCCCGAATTTCGTGAACCTCGACGCGCCGTACAACCTCCAGTATTACAAAGAGGGCGACTACAACAGCTACGTCGCGACGATGGGCTGCCGCACGCGCGTCATGAGCAACATCAACGGCCCAGAAGAATCCGGCAGCCGCGGCAACTTCGCCTTCACGACGATCAACCTGCCGAAGCTCGCGCTCGAAGCGAAGGGCGACATCAAGAAATTCTACGAGCTCTTCGACAAGTACATCGACATTTCGCATGATTACCTGCTCGCGCGTCTGCACGTCATCGAGCAGAAGCATGTCTACAATTATCCGTTCCTCATGGGGCAGGGCGTCTGGATGGACAGCGACAAGCTCAAGCCGACGGACAGCATCAAGGACGTCCTCAAGCATGCTTCGTACTCCATCGGCTTCTGCGGCCTTGCGGAATGCCTCGTCGCGCTGACGGGCCATCATCATGGCGAGAGCGCCGAGGCGCAGAAGCTCGGCCTCGAAATCGTCGGCCATCTGCGCGAGCGCACGGACGATTACACGCAGAAAGAGCACATGAACTGGTCGACGTTCGGCACGCCGGCTGAGAGCACGGCTGGCCAGTTCCAGCGCGCGAATCAGAAAGTCTACGGCAAGATCAAGGGCGTCACGGATCGCCCGTACATGACGAACAGCAGCCATGTGCCGGTCTACTACCCCATCAAGGCCATCGACAAGATCCGCATCGAGGCGCCGTACCACGCGCTCGAAAATGCCGGCCACATCGCCTACATCGAGATGGATGGCGACCCGACGAAGAACGTCAAGGCGTTCGAGGCTGTCGTGCGCGCGATGCACGACGCCGACATGGGCTATTTCTCCATCAACCATCCCGTCGACCGCGATCCCGTCTGCGGCTATACGGGTATCATCGAGAACGAGTGCCCGCACTGCCATCGCAGGGAGATCGAGCGCGGCCACCTGGTCGTGCCGCGCATGAAAGCGTGACCGCATGAAGAATCTCGTCGAACAACTGCAGGCGAAGGAGGGGTTCTCACCGTCTGAGTGCATCCTCGCTGATTTCCTGCTCGAGAATTTCCGGCTGCTCGCCGGGATGTCGACGCGTCAGCTCGCGAAGGAGACGTATACGAACTCCGCGGCCATCGTGCGCTTCAGCCAGAAGCTCGGCTTCGGCGGCTATATGGAGTTCAAGGTGCAGTTCCTCGCGGAGATGATGGAGCGCATCCGCAATCCGCAGGTGACGGATTTCTCCATGACGGACCGCGATACCGTCCAGTCGCTCATGGACAAGGTGACGGGCCTCGAGGTCGAGGCGCTCCGCTCGACGCGGGGCATGCTTGACGCGGCGCAGTTCATGCGCGCGCTCGCCATGCTCTCCAAGGCCCAGCACATCGACTTCTACGCGATGGATGAGAACCTCAACATCGCGCAGATGGCCGCCTCTGGATTCCTCATAGCGAACAAGGGGACGACCGTCCATCCGGCGATGACGATGCAGTACCTCTCCGCGGCGGGCATGCAGAAGGGGCACGTCGGCTTCTTCATCAGCCGCACGGGGGAGAACCGCATGCTCATCGACATCGCGCACCTCCTGCGCCTGCGCTCCGTGCCGCGGCTGCTGATCACGTCGGCGCCATCGAGCACGCTCGCCTCCCTCGCGGACGTGACGTTCCCCGTCGCGACCGTCGATACCATGGAGAAGCTCGGCCCGCGCATCTTCCTGCTCGGCGCGAAGTATGTGACGGATCTCCTTTTCGCCGTCCTCATGACGCGGCTCGATTTCTCCGACGCGAAGAAAAAAGAACAATGGCTCAACGGCCATTTCCATTATTGATTGTTTTTGACCAAAACGCCTCAGCGCTTGCTGGGGCGTTTTTTTGTAGCGCTGTTACAGGCAGCACTTTTCATGAAAGAAAAATGAAACAGCATTGTTTCTTATTGTTCTCCTCTTATTGAGCGGAAAGAGCGCCTTTGTTATGATGTCATTGTTCTTGAGGAGCATTGGGATAGCAGACGCTTCTCGGACACATCGCCATCTGGTACCGAATGGGGAAAAATAGGAGGGGACTATATGAATCGACAAAAACTCTTTGACAGCTTCATCGAGTTCATGGGACGATTCGCGCAGCTCAAGGCAGTTGCCGCGCTGCGTGATGGCTTTATCATGACGACGCCGTTTACGATCTGCGGCTCGGTGTTCCTGTTGTTGGCAAATCTTCCTGTGCCTGGCTACGGCGATTTCATGAATTCGCTGTTCGGCAAGGACTGGACGGCGCCGCTCAACGCTGTGGCCGGCGGTACGTTCAGCGTACTCGCGCTCATCGTTGTATTATCCATCACCTATAAGTATGTGGAGAATGAAGGCTGTGACGCGATGATGGCAGCCATCCTCGCGCTCTCGACGTTCCTCATTCTGATGCCGCCGACCATCGTGACGAAGGAGGGCGCCGTCGTCGGCGACATCATCCCGAAGGCGTGGGCAGGCAGCAACGGCGTCATCACCGCCATCCTGATCGCGTTCTTCGTCTCGTGCGTGTTCTGCTACTTCGAGAAGCACCACATCGGCATCAAGATGCCGGACGCCGTGCCGCAGGGCGTGGCGCGCGCGTTCTCCGCGCTCGTGCCGGGCATGGTGTTCTTCACGACGGCGTCCGTGCTCTACGGCCTCTGCCACTACGTCGGCGCGACGACGCTGCCGGAGCTCATCTTCAAGGTCATCCAGACGCCGCTGCAGGGCCTTTCGGACTCGCTCGCGGGCGGCACGATCATCGTCAGCCTGCAGAGCATCCTCTTCTGGGCCGGCATCCATGGGCCGAACGTCGTCGGCGGCGTCGTGAGCCCGCTGCTCATCGCGAACTCGCTCGACAACCAGCATCTGCTCGATATGGGCATGTCGCTCGTCAACAACCCGCAGGCGAAGATCTTCACCTGCCAGATCAACGATGTCTTCGTCAAGAGCGGCGGCTGCGGCCTCACGCTGGGCCTGCTGATCGCGGGCCTCTTCACGGCGAAGTCCGATCAGCTCAAGTCGCTGATGAAAATGGCGTTCGTGCCGGGACTCTTCAACATCAACGAGCCGATCATCTTCGGTCTGCCGATCGTATTCAACCCGTATCTTCTGGTGCCGTTCGTGCTCGTGCCGCTCTTTGCGATGTTCATCACCTGGTTCGCGATTTCCACGGGCTTCATGGCGCCGTTCAGCGCCGTGCAGGTACCGTGGACGACGCCGCCGATCATCGCGGGCTTCCTGCTCGATGGCTGGCAGGGCGCGGTCATCCAGATCGTGAACCTGGTCATGGCGACGGCGATCTACTTCCCGTTCCTGAAAGCGCAGGACAAGGCGTTCCTGAAAGAAGAGCACAGCAAAGAAGCAGAGTGAGCAGTGGAATCGCAGATATAGATAGTAAACTGCATGTATAAACATCCACTTCGTGGACATTGTGCATCGCCCTTGCAGTAAATTGTTTGGGGAATATGGGGAATAAAGGAGAGAAGAGTATGAAAAAGACAGCAAGCATTCTTGCCGCATTGGCTCTGACGGCTGGCATCAGCGGGCAGGCGTTTGCCGCCGAGGGAGCGGCGAGCTTCTCCGATGTGCCGGAAGGACATTGGAGCTATGGCGCCATCGACCAGCTCGTCAAGGATGGTATTCTCGAGGGCAATGGGGACGGCACGTTCGCGGGAGATCGTGCGATGAGCCGCTACGAGATGGCAGCGGTCATCGCCCGCGCACAGGAAAAGCTCAAGACGGCGAACCCCGCTGATGAAGCGCTCATCGAAAAGCTCGCGAATGAGTATCAGGCGGAGCTTGTGAAGATGGATGAGAAAAATGAAGCGCGTTACGAGGAGCTGAAGTCGAAAATTGATAAGGTGCAGCTTTCCGGTTTTGTGCGGGCGAAATATGACAGCGACAGCGGCGACAAGGGTGTCGGCTCTCAGAATAATAACAAGCACTTCTATATGGATCTGGAAGGCAGTATGAAAGTAGGGGACAAATGGACAGCGCATTTCCAGAGCGAGACACGCAAGGGCTATACGGTCAACCAGTCATGGCGCAAGAACTCCAGGGATGACGATCAGGACGGCACGTTCCAGAGAATCTGGGTAGAAGGGAATGCAGGCAAGCTTGGCGTCACGGTCGGTACGAAGTGGTGGGGCTACGGCTTTCAGAATGTCTCCTTTGGTCATGCGGCAGATGGAGTTCAGCTCTCGTATGATTTCGCGCCGAACTGGAATATCAAGGGATTCGGTCTCCGTCCGCGCCAGGGCGATCTCGTCTCGATGCCGGACGGGCAGGATACGCATATTTACGGCGCGAGCGTGACGGGGAAGCTCGGACACAGTTTTGACGCGGCGCTCACATTCATGGGGAATAAGGACTACAAAGGCCGGGATGGCGACCGCGGCGACCAGAAGATGAGCCGCCTCTACGCCATTGATTTGGGGACGAATCTTAACAAAGACCTGCGGCTGACGGGAACGTATACGCGCACGAATGCGGAAGCGTATCGCTCGAGCAGGGAGATTCGCCTCGACTACCGGAATCTCGATATGGAGAAGGTCGGTAGCTGGAACCTCTATACGCGTATCTTCAACTTCGAGCGCTATGGCGATGTCTCGCATGATGATGAGTGGGGCTCACTGCCGGCAGATACCCGCGGCTGGCTTGTCGGTTTCCGCTATGTGCCGTATAAAGATGTCGTCTGGGAGACGTTTTATTCCGATCAGAAACAGAACTGTTCTGGAACGAGTGAGGACATGAAGCAAAAGGCCAAGCGTCATCTCTTCCGCACACAGCTCGATTTCCACTTCTAAATTAGTACTGGTTTGATAAGGTGCCCTGACTTGCGCATCTGCGCTGCCTCTTTTTGAAATCAATCAGAAATGCGATGGCAGGACGTTTCACTGCGTTCTGCTAGGCATGTGATGAGGGGAGTGTGCAGACGCGTGAAGACAGGGCACTCAATTCATTCCTGCTTCTATGTATGCAGGTGTGCAGTTCACAATGATGAAAGGTGTGTTCTTTATGAAAAAAATTGTATTGCTTTGTGCCTCTGGCATGTCGACGAGTATTCTCGTGAACAAGATGAAGGAGGCTGCTGCTGCCGCTGGCAAGGACTACGAGATCGCCGCTTACTCCGCCTCGGAGGCGGCCACGAAGGCTGCGGACGCCGACGTGGTGCTGCTCGGTCCCCAGATCCGTTTCTCCAAGGACAAGATCGCCGCG
>OMZR01000098.1 GCA_900315575.1 uncultured Veillonellaceae bacterium | reverse complement strand
GTCCCGCCCGTCTGGATGACAAAGGCGGCCAGCGCGATGCCGACGACGCCTGTGATGATTCTTGTAAGCAACGTTTTCTCCTTATTTTCCCGATGGATCGAGCCCGCCGAAACGGCGCTTGCGGTGCGCGAAATCGACGAGCGCGTCGACGAACTCCTCCGGCGTGAAATCCGGCCAGTTCGTCTTCGTGAACCAGAACTCCGCATAGGCCGCCTGCCAGAGCAGGAAATTGCTGAGGCGCAGGTCGCCTGATGTGCGGATGACGAGGTCGACGGGCGGATCGTCCGCCGTATCGAGCGCGGCCTCGAACACCTTCTCATCGATGTCCTCTGGCGCAATCTCGCCCTTTGCTGCACGCGCCGCGAGCGTCTGCACAGCCCGCAGGATCTCGTCCTGCCCGCCGTAGTTCGCCGCGATGTTGAAGATCATGCCGTCGTTTTTGGCCAGGCGGCCCTCCGCAGCATGCATCTTCTGCACGAGCATGCCGCTCATGCCGTCCTCGCGGCCAAGGAAAACCGCAGGCGCACATGGTTCGCATCCATCTTCTCGATCTTCTTGTCGAGGTATTCCGAAAAGAGGTTCATGAGGAAATCGACCTCGGGCCGCGGCCGCTTCCAGTTCTCCGTCGAGAACGCATAGACCGTCAGCACCTCGATGCCGAGGTCGACGCACGTCTCCATGATGCGCTCGAGCGTCTTGACGCCCTGCGCATGGCCCGCCGTGCGGAGGAGGCCCTGCCCCTCGGCCCAGCGGCCGTTGCCATCCATGATGATGGCCACATGGCGCGGCCGCCGGTCTTTCGGGATGCGGTCATAGAGCGCGACGAGGTCTTTTTCCTCCTTTGACGCGCCGAGCCCGAGAATCTTCTTCCACATAATGCAACTCTCCTAAATAACAACAAAGAACCCCTCCTGCCTTCAAATCATCGGAAGTCAAGAGGGGCCTTGCGTCAGGGTGCTTCGATTGCGGACACCGGGCAGCCGGCAGCGCATGCACCGCACTCGACGCATTTGTCTGCATCAATCTCATAATGCTCTGCGCCTTCGCTGATCGCCTCGACCGGGCAGGTCGCAGCGCACGAACCGCAGGAGATGCAGTCATCACCAATCTTGTATGCCATAGAGGAACACCTCCTTTCAAAGGCAGAGCTCCGGGCAGGACGCCTGGAGCCTGGCCGCAAGGGCCAGTCGGAGCGTGCCGTCCGGGGCTTTGCGCTCGCGGACGACGTAGAGACAGCGCTCCTCTGTCTTGAAAAAATCACGCGTTGGACGTGTGATTTCCGTCTGGTAGGAAATGCCGGCAGTTTCGAGCTCCGCTTCCACTTCGGAAAACGGACGGCCAACATACGAGAGGCTCTTTTCCGCAGCCATCAGACCTCGAGAACCTCTTTCTCCTTGGCTTCGCGGGCCGTGTCGACGAGCTTGATGTACTTGTCAACGAGCTTCTGCATCGATTCCTGGCCGCGCTTCGATTCATCCTCGGTAATCTCCTTGGACTTCTCGATCTTCTTCATGGCGTCATTGCCATCGCGGCGGATGTTTCTGAGGGCGACCTTCGCCTCTTCGGCCTTCTTGTTGACGGCCTTGACGAGCTCCTTGCGGCGCTCCTGCGTCAGCTGCGGAATCGTCAGGCGGATGGCCGTGCCGTCCGAGTTCGGATTCAGGCCGAGGTCGGACTTCATGATGGCCACTTCGATGTCGTGGAGGATGGATTTCTCCCACGGCTGGATCAGGATCATGCGCGGCTCCGGCACCGTGACCTTTGCAATCTGGTTCACAGGCGTCGGCGCGCCATAGTAATCCACGAGCACCTTGTCGAGCAGCGACGGCGTCGCGCGGCCGGCGCGCAGCGAAGCGAATTCATGCTTTGCCGCCTCGAGCGTCTTCTTCATGCGTTCCTCATGCGAGGAAAGAATATCTTTTACCATAAGTTCCTCCTGTTATTCGCCTGCATCGACCGTCGTGCCGATGTTCTCGCCGAGTGCGGCACGCACGATGTTCGTGTGATCGTCGATGTTGAACACGACGAGAGGAATCTTGTTGTCCATGCAGAGCGACGTCGCCGTCGAATCCATGACCTGCAGGCCCTTGTTCAGGATTTCGATGTACTTGAGCGTCTCGAACTTCTTCGCATCGGCGAACTTGTTCGGATCGCGGTCGTAGATGCCGTCCGTGCCCTTTTTCGCCATCAGGATGACGTCCGCCTCGATCTCAGCCGCGCGCAGCGCTGCCGTCGTGTCCGTCGAGAAGTACGGATTGCCCGTGCCGGCGCCGAAGATGACGACGCGGCCCTTCTGCATGTGGCGGATGGCCTTGCGGCGGATGTAGAGCTCGGCGACCTGGCGCATCTCGATGGCCGTCTGCACGCGCGTGTCGACGTCCATCTTCTCGAGCGCATCCTGGAGCGCCAGCGCGTTCATGACCGTTGCCATCATGCCCATGTAGTCGGCCGTCGCACGATCCATGCCCTTCGCGGAGCCCGCGAGGCCGCGCCAGATGTTGCCGCCGCCCACGACGATGGCCACATCGATGCCATGCTCGCGCACCTTCTTCACCTGCGAAGCGATGTCCTCGACGACGGCCGGATTGATGCCGAAGCCCTGGTCGCCCGCGAGCGACTCGCCGCTGAGTTTCAGAACGATGCGTTTATATTTCGCCGTTTTCAAAACACTATTCCTCCATTTGTCGTGACGTGTTTGACGGAAAACCTATCTCTAGTTGTTAGTTCGACAGGCGATTGAAAAATCCTGTCGCCTCTCAAAAAAAGCTGTTGCCCGCAGAGATTGCAGCCAACAGCTTTAAGATAGCTCTTAGCGCTTCAGCGCTTAGAGCTATCTTAGCCATTTGCCGTCAGGCAAATAGCCTCCTTTATCTACTACAAGAAGAATTACTGCATCTGAGCCTTGACCTCAGCTGCGAAATCTTCCTGCTTCTTCTCGATGCCTTCGCCGAGCTGGTAACGGACGAACTCCGTGACCTTCTCGCCGCCGAGGATGTCGGAGATCGTCTTCTCGGAATCCTTGACGAAGATCTGCTGGTCGAGGCAGACTTCCTTGTAGTACTTCTTGATACGGCCCTCGACAATGCGGTCGATGATCTTGGCCGGCTTGCCTTCTTCCTCGGCCTGCTTGCGAGCGACTTCCTTCTCGTGCTCGACAACGTCTGCCGG
Organism: uncultured Veillonellaceae bacterium; assembly: GCA_900315575.1. Lineage (GTDB taxonomy): Bacteria > Bacillota > Negativicutes > Selenomonadales > Selenomonadaceae > Selenomonas_C. The sequence continues at coordinate 8,120 of OMZR01000098.1, read as the reverse complement.
GACGCCCGTCTCGTCGATGGAAATCGGGTTTGCTGCCGCGACCTGCATCGCAACGTCCTTGCCGAGCTCGTCGCTGCCGCCCGTGAGGTTCACGAGGACGCCGATCTTGCCGCCCATGTGGATGTAGCTGGCAAGCTTGCCAGCGGACTCGAAGCGCGTGAAGCGGCGCAGCGAAATCTTCTCGCCGATCGTTGCCGTTGCTTCCGTCACGAGTGCCTCGACCGTCTTGCCGTCGATCTCGCTGGCGTTGAGTGCTGCGAGGTCTGCCGGGTTCGTCGCTGCGATGTGCTTTGCAACCTTCTCCACGAGTGCGCGGAACTGCTCGTTGCCAGCTGCGAAGTCCGTCTCGCAGTTGATCTCGACGAGCACGCCGACCTTGCCGTCTTCCGACACGTAAGCGCCGACAGCGCCCTCGGCCGCGATGCGGCTGGCCTTCTTGGCAGCCTTCGAGATGCCTTTTTCACGGAGCCAGTCGATGGCAGCCTGCATGTCGCCGTCCGTTGCCGTCAGCGCCTTCTTGCAGTCCATCATGCCAGCGCCCGTCTTCTCGCGCAGTTCCTTGACCTGGGAAGCCTTGATTGCCATGTGTATTTTTCTCCTCTCGAATACGCAATATAATGTAGGAAAATTCTTTCGTCGTAAAAAAGCGAGGCAAGGGATAACGTCGTCCCTTACCCCGCTAAAAAGGTCTTATTCGATTATTCAGCAGCCTGTGCCGGAGCCTCTGCAGCCGGAGCAGCCTCGCTGCCATCGGCGCCCTGACGGCCTTCGAGGACAGCGTCTGCCATCTTGCCCGTGAGGAGCTTGACAGCGCGGATCGCGTCATCGTTGCCCGGGATGACATAGTCGATCTCATCCGGATCGCAGTTCGTGTCAACGATCGCCACGATGGGGATGTTGAGCTTGCGAGCTTCGGAAACGGCGATGCGCTCTTTGCGCGGATCGACGATGAAGAGTGCGCCCGGCAGCTTCTTCATGTCCTTGATGCCGCCGAGATACTTCTCGAGCTTTTCCATCTCATGACGGAGACCCTGGACTTCTTTCTTCGTGAGGACATCGAACGTGCCGTCCTCTTCCATGGCCTCGAGCTCCTTGAGGCGCTTGACGCGCTTCTGGATCGTCTGGAAGTTCGTCATCATGCCGCCGAGCCAGCGCTCGTTGACATAGAACTGGCCAGCGCGCTCTGCCTCGTCCTTGATGGACTCCTGCGCCTGCTTCTTCGTGCCGACGAAGAGAACGCTCTTGCCCTCTTCTGCCACGCTGCGAAGGAATGCATAAGCCTCGTCGATCTTCTTGACCGTCTTCTGCAGGTCAATGATGTAGATGCCGTTGCGCTCCGTGAAGATGTACTTTGCCATCTTCGGGTTCCAACGACGCGTCTGGTGGCCGAAATGGACACCTGCTTCAAGTAACTGTTTCATGGAAATCACTGCCATGATTGGTGCACCTCCTGTTTGTTCTTCTGCGGCCTTCATCGGCTGCGCCACCAGCGGAACCTCGCAGCTCTCGTCCGGCACAGGGCAGCCATCCGCCCGCATGATTTTTCTAACACCGTTTGCGATTATACCATAAAGGAAGAAGCGTGGCAACCTGTCGCAAAAGATTTTTTGCGCAGGACATGAAACGACCCCGCATATCGAATACATCGCATGCAGGGTCGTTACGTTGTGACTAACATATAGTCGGATACCTCGTTATTCTCTTGTCTGCCCCAGCACCTCTCGAGTGATGCGGAAGCGTGTGCGTGTTTCGCGAAACGATAGATGGGAACGCGGCTGATGCATTCTTCGTTTCTCTGAGCGTGATGCGCTTTTCCCTCTGACTGCCATATAGCTTCGAGAACATCCGGCGGTAGCCCTGAGCCATCATCGGGTGTCTTACAATGCCTGCATGGCATCTGTTTCTTCACCGATACATCTACGTCTCAAAGGAGTGCGAAAGAATGATGAAGTGTTTCTGCAGAACAATCCACATCCTTTCTGACTTGGTTTGAAGAGAGCCTGTTTCGGCAGGCACCTGCAAAAGCTTTCGCCCTCCAGGACTCCGGTCTCTCGCGGTTTGCTCTTCTCTCCTGTTGTTTACAGTATAACACCTGAGTCGCATTTGTGCAAGCTTTTTCTATTGAATACAATATTTTTCTTCGCGATTTTCGATGTCCGCACTGCGGCTCTTGTGGCATATCGAAGACAGATATTGTATAATGAGGAAAGGGAATATGAGCTGAACGGAGGCATTCTTTATGAAACGACTGGTGATGATCCGCGGCGGCGGAGAAATGGCAACGGGCGTGGCACTGGCACTGCATACGGCGGGATTCCGCGTGCTGCTGCTCGAGCGTTCCGAGCCGAGCGCGACGCGGCGCGAGGTGTCGTTCTCCGATGCGGTTTACGACAAGGAAAAGACGGTCGAGCGCGTGAAATGCGTCTGCCTGAAAGACCGCAAAGAAGCCGCAAAGCGGCTGAAGGCCGGCGACGTCGTGATGATCGTCGATCCTTCGGCGCAGTCCGTCGAGGACTTCCACCCGCAGGTCTTCGTTGATGCCGTGCTCGCACACCGCAACCTCGGCACGACGAAGAAAATGGCCGAGCACATGATCGCACTCGGGCCTGGCTTCTGCGCGGGCCGCGATGTCGATACCGTCATCGACACGACGCGCGGCCACAACATGGGCCGCATCGTGCACGAGGGCTTCACGCGCCGCGACGACGAGGAACTCGCACCCGACGAAACCATCGAGCATATCGTCTTCGCTTCGGCGGCCGGCCGTTTCGAAGCACTGCGCAGCATCTCGTTCCTCGTGCGCAAAGGCGAAGTCATCGGCCACATCCATGCCGGCGGCGGCACGGTCGATGTGACCGCGCCGTTCGATGGCGTTCTGCGCGGCATCCTGCGCGACGGCACGACGGTCTATGAAGGTGAAAAAGTGGCCGATGTCCATCCGGAGATGACGCAGGGCGAATGCTTCACAGTCTCCGACAAAGTCCGCTGTATCGGAGGATCGGTGCTGACGGACATCATGCAATGGGAGTCCGGCCATCATAAGCGCCTGCGCGCCCTGCTGCCGATGTAAGTCATGTTCGAAACTCTGCTGAATTTCCTCTTTCCGCCGCGATGTCCTGCCTGCCAGCGCTACGTGGAAGTGCGCGGCGGCTGGTGTGCGGCATGCCTCGCGAAAGCAGCAGCCGTGCGAAGATTGCGGACGACCATCGAGGAACGCGATGCCATCGCCGAGGCCTGGGCGCTCGGCATCTATGAAGGAGCGCTGCGCGACCTCGTGCGCCATCTGAAGTATCAGAAAAAGATGGATGCACTGCCCTGTCTCCAGACATTCCTGCACGCGGTCGAAGAGGATTTCTTCCGCGCCGCCGACGTCCCGCCCGCCCCCGTCGCCGTGCCCGTACCGCTCTATGCGGCAAAGGAAAAGAAGCGCGGCTTCAACCAGACAGAGCTCATTTTCAAAGCATGGCTGAAAGAACGCGCGATCCCGATGGAGCGCCTGCTCGTCCGCACACGCGCGACGAAGCCGCAGTACGGACTCTCGAAGGAAGAGCGATCCGAGAACATGCGCGGAGCCTTTGCTGTAGACAAAGAAAAGCAGCAGGACGTCCGTGGAAGGGATGTCCTGCTGCTCGATGATATTTATACGACCGGTGCGACGTGCGCAGAATGTGCGCGGGCGCTGAAGAAGGCTGGGGCGCGGAATATCATCGTATTGGCGCTGACTAGCGGACAAAAGTGAAAACAGGCAGCCTCTCCCTCTGGGAGAGGTGCCGAGCGAATGCGAGGCGGAGAGGGTAGTAAGGTTCGCACACAGACAAAAAAGAAAAAATGTCGCTAAGGCATCAATGCGTTAGATTCAAAATTCCAACGTGATACCTTAGCGACATTTGTATATCTGTCAAAATCCAGCATCCAACTACCCTCTCAGTCACGCTTCGCGTGCCAGCTCTCCCAATGGGAGAGCCTGCTGTATGAAGGATACTGCATTTCTATCTTTTTTACCAGATGAAGATGCCGGCGATGCCTGCCGAGAGCAGGGAGACGAGGATGCCCGAGAGGAGCATGTAGCCGACGTTGCGGCTGATGAGCTCGTTCTTGCTGTCGTCGACCGTGCCCTTGAAGAAGCCGATGATCATGCCGAGCGTGCCGAAGTTCGCGAACGACGTGACGAAGACCGTCAGGACGCCCTGGAGGTGGCGGCTGAACGTCGCGAAATTGTCCTGCACGCCGAGCATGACGACGAACTCGTTCGTGACGAGCTTCGTGCCCATGTTCTGCGCGAGCGTGAACGCTTCCGTCGTGTCGAGGCCCATGAGCCATGCAAACGGGAACATGATGACGCCGAGGATGGATTCGAGCGAGAGCATCGGATGAACGAAGCCGAGCAGCAGGTCGATGAATTTCGCGAGCGCGACGAACGCGATAACGTTCGCGGCGATGATCAGCACGAGGCGGCCAGCACCGAGAATCGAGCTGCCGAGGAACGAAAAGAACGGCTCGCGCTCTTTGCCGCCATCTTTCAGCGTGGCGACCGTATCCTCTTCCGGCGAAATCTTGACGGGGTGTAAGATATTGGTAACGATCAGCGCATTGACGACGTTCAGAGGAACAGCCGTCAGGATGAACTCTGCCGGCATCATCGTCGTGTAGACGCCGATCAGGCCAGCCGTGACGCAGCTCATCGACATCATGGCGAGCGTCAGGCAGCGGTCCGCCTTCATGCGCTTGAGCTGGAGGTTCGAGACGGCGAGCGCCTCCGTGTTGCCAAGGAACATCATTTCAATGGAGAAGAACGACTCGAACTTCGGCTCGTGCGTCAGGAACGCCAGCGCCTTGCCGATGTACTTGATGACGAACGGCAGGATGCCGATGTACGTCAGGATGTCGAACAGCGGAACGACGAAGAGGATCGGCAGCAGGGCGGACGTGAAGAAGTTCATCTGCTTGACATGAACCCAGTCCGGGAACGCGAACGCGATGCCTTCGTACGCCACATTGACGAGGCCGACGAATGCAGCCGCCGCGCCCTGCACGATTTCACGGCCGATCGGGAACGTCGTGAGGAACCACGCGAGCACGAAGTTCATGACGAGCAGCGTGCCGACGCCGCGCCACTGGATTTCCTTGCGCTTCTTCGAGAGAAGGACGCCGATGGCGAGGAAGACGACGACGCCAAGGATGTTGATGATGAGATACATGGGATTTTATACTCCTATCCTAGTGATGATTTCTCAAAGCGAAGGACACGTGTCCCTTGCAGCGTTTTTCATTATAACTCACATGTCCGAATCCGTAAAGCCAAAAGGCAGGAGTTCTTCGAGCGTCACCGTCTTGCGGACGCCCTTGAGGTTCGCCATGATGATTTTCGGAATCTTGAATTCGCTGATGAACTGACGGCACATGCCGCAGGGCGAGCACGGGCCCGGCGTATCGCCGACAACGGCGAGAGCGACGATGTCGCGCTCCCCTTCCGAGACGGCTTTCGAAATGGCCGTGCGCTCGGCGCAGATGCCGACCGGATAGCTTGCATTCTCGATGTTGCAGCCGCCGAAGACCTTGCCGCTCTTCGTCAGCACAGCCGCGCCGACGGCGAAATGGGAATACGGGCTATAGGAATTCTTGCGATATTCAATGGCTTTCTGTACGAGTTCTTCGTCTGTCATTTGCTGTTCCTCCACAAATCAGTATTTCTCGACTTTGTCCTTCTCGACGCGCGCGTAGACGAGCGGCTCTTTCTTCGGAGCGTTCGGGCCGATCTTCGTGGCCTCGCGATACATGCGCTCCGCCTCTTTGAGGGCTGCTTCTTTCGACGTATAAAGCGTTGCGAGTGCTTCGCCCTTCTCGACCTTGTCGCCGTACTTCTTGTGGAGGATGATGCCAGCGGAGAAGTCGATGGCGCTGTCCTTCGTCTCGCGGCCGGCGCCGAGCACGACGGAGACTTCGCCGACTTCCTCGGCGTTCTGCTTTTCGATGTAGCCGCTCTCCTCCGCGACGATGTCGTACGTGTACGGTGCTTTCTGGAACTTGTCATAATCGCGCAGCACGCTGTCGTCGCCGCCCTGAGCGCGCACCATCGTGCAGAACGTCTCGAACGCCGTGCCGTCCTCGATGGACTTCTCGGCCATCTTGCGGCACTCTTCCGGCGTGCCCTTGCCGACGAGGTAGAGCATGTTCGATGCGAGCTGGAGCGAGACCTCCGTGAGGTCTGCCGGGCCGTGGCCCTTGAGCACGTCCATGGACTCCATGACCTCGATGCTGTTGCCGATGCCGTAGCCGAGCGGCGTGTCCATATCCGTGATCAGCGCGACCGTGCGGCGGCCGGCGCCTTCGCCGATGTTGACCATCGTCTGCGCGAGCTTGATGGAATCGTCGAGAGTCTTCATGAATGCGCCTGAGCCCGTCTTGACGTCGAGCAGGATGCAGTCGGAACCAGCCGCGAGCTTCTTGCTCATGATGGAGGATGCAATCAGAGGAATGCTGTCGACCGTCGCCGTGACGTCGCGCAGTGCATAGAGCTTCTTGTCGGCCGGCGCGAGGTTGCCGGACTGGCCGATGAGGGAGACGCCGCACTTGTTGACCGTGTCGAAGAATTCCTTGCGGTCGAGCACCGTGCGATAGCCTGGGATGGATTCGAGCTTGTCGACCGTACCGCCCGTATGGCCGAGGCCGCGGCCGGACATCTTCGCGACCTTGCCGCCGCAAGCAGCGACAATCGGCGCGACAATCAGCGTCGTCTTGTCGCCAACGCCGCCCGTCGAATGCTTGTCGACCTTCTTGCCCGCGATGGCCGAAAGGTCGATCATGTCGCCGGATTTTGCCATGATCTTTGTGAGCTCCGTGATTTCATGGTCGTTCATGCCGTTGAACCAGATGGCCATGAGCATCGAGGACATCTGATAATCAGGGATGTCGCCTTTGACATAGCCGTCAATCATGTATTCGATTTCAGCGTCCGTGAGGGGCTCGTTGTGCTTCTTCTTCGTGATCAGGTCGTACATGCGCATGATGGGATATTCCTCCTAAATGAACTTTCTAATCTATGTTTATTGCTTGAAAATTTCGATTGTCTGTTCCATAAGCAGGCTCTCCCTCTGGGAGAGCTGGCACGCGAAGCGTGACTGAGAGGGTAGTCGGCAGTATTTGCCAAACAAGTTCTAGAGATATTGCCTTAGAAACAACGATATAATTGACAGACTCCTGCCTCCTACTACCCGCTCCGCCTCGCATTCGCTCGGCACCTCTCCCAGAGGGAGAGGCTGCGCACCAAAGCTTATTCTTATTTCAATAAACGCGGCAGCAGGCTCTCGCCTTTCGTCGTGAGGTCGGCGTCGAACATATCGGAGATCGTTGCGCCGATCATAGCGAAGGTCGGATACGTGCCGAGGTTGTTGTCTGCCTTGATGTGCTTGCCATAGACGAGCAGGGGCACGTACTCACGCGTGTGGTCGGTGCCCGGCGCGCCGGGGTCGCAGCCGTGGTCGGCCGTGATCATGAGGACGTCATCATCATGCATCTTGCTCATGAACTCGCCGAGCTGCTTGTCGAAATCCGTCGCTGCCTGCGCGTAACCCGCGATGTTGCGGCGATGGCCGTACGTCATGTCGAAATCGACGAGGTTGACGAAGCAGAGCCCCGTGAAGTCCTCGTCCATGACCTTCAGCGTCTTTTCCATGCCGTCGTTGTTGTCCTTGTTGATGCCGAGCGTGCGGCTGACGCTGCGGCCCGCGAAGATGTCAGAAATCTTGCCGACGCCGATGGTCGCGAGACCCTTGCGCTGGAGCGCATCAAGCATCGTATCGCCCGTCGGGTCAAGCGAAAAGTCGTGACGGCGCGGCGTGCGCGTGTAGTTCGGATATTCGCCGATGTACGGACGCGCGATGATGCGGCCGACGCCATGCTCGCCCTGCATGATCTTGCGCGCCGTGCGGCAGTAGTCGTAGAGCTGCTCGACCGGAACGTCGTCCTCATGCGCGGCAATCTGGAGAACGCTGTCCGCTGACGTGTAGACAATCAGACCGCCCGTCTCCTTCTGCTCGCGGCCATAGTCGTGGATGACCTGCGTGCCGGAATATGGCTTGTTGCAGAGGATTTTCTTGCCGAACGCTTTTTCGAGCTCCGCG
>OMZR01000167.1 GCA_900315575.1 uncultured Veillonellaceae bacterium | reverse complement strand
GAGGCGTGCGCGGGCATTTGCGACGGCCTGCGAGTTGCCAGAGGACTGCACGGGCGCAGGCGTCGGCACGGGCGCAGCATTTGCCTGTGGCATCGTGATGGTCTGGCCTTTCTGCACCTGCTCGAGGCTCTGTTTCGCGAGCGCGGCATTTTGTTCGAGCTGTGCGATGTCCTCGTCCGTGACTTTCGCCTGCACATGCGCGATGACGTCGCCAGCTTCGACATGGTCGCCATCCTGCACGACGAGTTCCGTGATCGTGCCATCGGCTTTCGCCTTGACGCCGACCATCGTACTTGCGACTTTCGCGTCATAGACTGTCAGGCCCTTCTGGCTGTGCTGGTACGCCCAGACGCCGCCCGCGCAGAGAATCGCGATCACGACGAGCGCAATGGGGCCGAACTTCATGACTTTCTTGACTTTTTCTGTGATATCGACTTCCAAAATTCTTGGAGCCTCCTCGTCTAAGGCTCCCCCGCTGGGGGAGCTGGCGCCCGACAGGGCGACTGAGAGGGTAGAGACGTTTGCAGATTCATGATTCTAACGATAGAATCGTTGAATATCATAACGTCGCTACCCTCTCCGCCCCTTCGGGGCACCTCCCCCAATGGGGGAGGCTTGTTACAATTCACTTCTTTGACAAATACATTAGCCGAGCTGTGCTTTCAGAACTTCAACGGCCTTGCCGAAGGCTTTCGGCAGGGCGTCCGGGTTCTTGCCGCCGGCCTGTGCCATGTCGGGACGGCCGCCGCCGCCACCGCCGACGATGGCTGCCGCTTCCTTGATGACCTTGCCCGCATGGACGCCTTTCTTGACGGCATCCTTCGAAGCCTTGACGACGAGGCTGACCTTGCCGTCATTGACGCAGGCGAGCACGACGACGCCGCCATCGAGCTTGTCAGCCGAAAGGTCGGCAACTTCGCGGAGCTCGTCCATGCTGCCTGCATGCGCAACGCCGCAAGCAACCGGCACGCCAGCGATGTCTTCGACGGAGGCGAGCAGCTTCTTGGCATCTGCTTTCTCGCGCATCTCAGCGACTTCAGCGAGCTGTGCATCCGCCGCCTTCTTCTCTTCGAGAAGCTTGTCGATCGCGGCCGGCACATCATCTTCCGACGATTTGAGCTTCGAGGCTGCTTCAGCGAGCTTTGCAGCCTTTGCGTTCATATAGTCGAGCGCGGCTTTGCCCGTCAGAGCCTCGATGCGGCGCACGCCCGAAGCGACGCCCGTCTCAGCGACGATCTTGAACGCACCGATCTGACCGATGTTCTTGACATGCGAGCCCGCGCAGAGCTCCATCGAGAAGCCCGGCACCTTGACGACGCGCACGACATCGCCGTATTTCTCGGAGAACAGCGCCATCGCACCCGCTTTTTTCGCCTCGTCGAGGTTCATGTGCGTGATTTCGACGTCGATGCCCTTGAGAATCTCGTTGTTGACGAGCTCCTCGACATCGGCGAGCTGCTGTGCCGAGACCGGCTCGAAGTTCGTGAAGTCGAAGCGCAGGCGCTCCGGCGTGACGGACGAGCCGGCCTGGTTGACCTGGTCGCCGACGACGCGCTTGAGTGCGGCCTGCAGCAGATGCGTTGCCGTATGGTTGCGCGCAGACGCGAGCTTTTTCGTCTGATCGACTTCGATCTTGACCGTATCGCCAACCTTCAGCTGGCCTTCCTCAACATACGAGATGTGGTAGACCGTGCCGTCCGGCAGCTTCTTCGCGTTCGTTGCATGGATGCGGCCGAGCTCGGAGAGCAGATATCCCTCGTCGCCGACCTGTCCGCCGCCTTCTGCATAGAACGGCGTCTTCTCGAGGATGATGCCGGCTTCTTCGCCGTCATGGATTTCGGAGGCCAGCTTGCCGTCTTTCCAGATGGCGACGACCTTCGACTCCTTCGCCTCGGGATCGACTGCGAGCTTCGAGACATCGATGCCCGAAAGATCCGGCACCTGCACGCGAATGTTGGCCGCACGGGCTGCACGCGCGCGCTGGCGTTGCTCTTCCATCGCCTTGTCAAAGCCGTCTTTGTCGAGGTCAAGACCCTGCTCGTGAAGGATTTCTTCCGTAAGCTCCCACGGGAAGCCGAACGTATCGTAGAGGCGGAAGCCGATTTCACCCGGCAGCGCCTTCTTGCCTGCGGCCTTGAGCTCGTCGATTTCCTTGTTCAGGAGATCCATGCCCTGGTTCAGCGTCGCGGCAAAGCGGTCTTCCTCGATGCTGATGACTTTCTTGATGTAGTCATGCTTCGCGACGAGTTCGCCGAAGTCGCTGGCATCCTTATAGATTTCCACGACCGCATCGACGGCGCCCTCGAGGAACTTGCCCGTGATGCCGAGCATTCGGCCATGACGGATAGCGCGGCGCAGGATGCGGCGCAACACGTAGCCGCGGCCTTCGTTCGACGGCAGGATACCGTCCATGATCATGATGGCCATGGAACGCGCGTGGTCAGCGATGACCTTCAGCGAGACGTCTTTTGCCTCGTCCTCGCCGTATTTGACACCCGAAACCTTCGAAGCGTATTCGATGATCGGATAAAGGAGGTCCGTCTCGAAGTTCGTCTTCTTGCCCTGCACGACGGAGGCCAGGCGCTCGAGGCCGCAACCCGTATCGATGTTCTTGTGTGCGAGGTCTTTGTACGAGCCATCTTCCTGGCGGTCATACTGCGTGAAGACGAGGTTCCAGATTTCGAGGTAGCGGTCGCAATCGCAGCCGACGCCGCACGTCGGCTTGCCGCAGCCGCGCTCGGGGCCGAGGTCGATGTAGATTTCGGAGTCCGGGCCGCACGGGCCAGGGCCGATTTCCCAGAAGTTGTCATCGAGCTTCACGACATGATCCTGCGGGAAGCCCGGCTGGGACTTCCAGATCTCGATGGCTTCGTCATCATCCGGATAGACCGTGACCCAGAGCTTGTCTTTCGGCAGCTCGACGACTTCCGTCAGGAACTCCCATGCCCAGGGGATGGCTTCGCCCTTGAAATAATCGCCGAACGAAAAGTTGCCGAGCATCTCGAAATACGTCTGATGGCGCGCCGTGCGGCCGACGTTCTCGATATCGCCCGTGCGCACGCAGCGCTGGCTCGTCGTCACGCGCGTGCGGGGCGGCTTCATCTTGCCCGTGAAGAACGGCTTCAAGGGCGCCATGCCTGCACCAATCAGCAGCAGCGTCGGGTCGTCCTGCGGAATCAGAGAGAAGCTTGGGAGACGCAGATGCCCCTTCTTCTCTGCGAAGAACTGCAGATATGCCTCACGCAGTTCGTTGCCTGTCATGTACTTCAAAACAATCTACCTCCAGAAGGTATTTTATGGAAGCCAGTGCTTCCTAATATCCACATAGTCACTAGAATATCACAGTTTTGGCGCGAGGTAAAGCCTTTCCTTGCTCAATGGACGGCTTGCAAGCCTGCGCTCCTGCGCAGTTCGTCCACCTGCTTTGCGACGCAGAGCGACTGCTCGTTGCTGCGGCGCACAGCCTCCCAGTCACCTTCGGCAAAAATCTTTGCGAAGGACTGGAACTCGCTCACCATGCGGTTCTCATAGCGGTTCGATTCGACGACGCAATCTTTGCCGTCCGCATGAAGGGTGACACGCGGCAGTTCGTTCGGTGCGCCCTCGAGCTCCATCCAGCCCCGCTCGCCCTGCACGACGGCAAAGCCGCGGCTTGCCGAATCCTTCGCACCGACGGCCGTTGCAAAGAAATCAGGATAGCGGAGCACGGCCACGCCCGACGTATCGACGCCATTGAAGCCGCGATTCGCCGTATATGTCCCCGACACCGGTACGCCGAACAGGCCGCAGATCAGGTTGAGGTTGTAGATGTTGATGTCATAGAGCGCACCGCCCGCCATCGCGGGGTCGAATGCCGGCAGTACCGTGCCCGCAAGGTACTTGTCATAGCGGCTCGAATACTGCGAGTAATTCGCCTGGACAGCGCGGATCGGGCCGAGCTGCGCCAGCGCGTCCTGCATTGCATGGAAGTTTGGCAGGTAGAGAAGCGTCACGGCTTCGAGAATCATGCAGTGTTTTGCCGCAGCAAGGTCGATGAGCTCCTTGACTTCCTCATACGTCGGCGCGAACGGCTTTTCGATGATGACGTTCTTCCCCGCTTCGAGCGCCTGCTTCGCATATTCATAATGCACGGTGTTCACGAGGCCGACATAGACAAAGTCCGCCGCATCTTCGGCAAGCAGCTGCGCGTAGTCCGTCCAGACCTGCGGGATGTTCCACTCTTTTGCAAGCGCTTCCGCTTTCGCGCGGCTTTTCGGCCGTGCAAAGACAGACGTGATTTCGATGTCCGGCACCTCTTTGAGCGCGTCGAGCGCATCATGGACGATTTTTCCTGTTCC
>OMZR01000174.1 GCA_900315575.1 uncultured Veillonellaceae bacterium | reverse complement strand
CAGTGCCGTGCATGGAACGTCGCCGAAATTGACTTTGCCACCGCTGCGGTCGACGAGCATGCTGACAGCAACGGGGATGCCGCCGTGGGCTTTGACGACGTCGATGACTTCTTTGATGGAGCCGCCGGTCGTGACGATGTCCTCGACAATGAGGCAGCGCTCGCCCGGATGCAGCGTGAAGCCGCGACGGAATGTCATTTTGCCGTTTTCGCGTTCCGTGAAGATCGCGCGTGTACCAAGCGCCTTGCCCGTTTCATGCGCGAGCAGGATGCCGCCGGTCACGGGGCCGACGACGGTTTCGATGTTCGCGTCCTTGAACTTCTCTGCCATCGCTTCGCAGAGCTGCTGCGTATACCTCGGATGCTGCAGGACATTGAATTTCTCGACGTAGTGCGGGCTGTGGAGGCCCGAGGTCAGCAGGAAATGGCCATTCATGATGGCGTTGGTCTTGATGAGGAGGTCTTTGACCTCTTGTTCGGTCATGGACATTTATTTCACACGCTCCATTTCTTTCAAGATGGCAAGGGCCGCGGTTTTCGGATCTTTGGCTGCCCGGATGGGGCGGCCGATGACGAGATGGGTTGCGCCGTTCTGGAGGGCTTGCGCAGGCGTTGCGATGCGGCTCTGGTCGTCGACGCTGGCACCTGACGGGCGAACGCCGGGCGTGACGATGAGGAAATCGTCGCCACAGGCTTCGCGGATGCCGGCCGCTTCTTGCGGCGACGCGACGACGCCGTCGAGGCCCGCCGCTTTTGCGAGCTTGGCAAGCCGCGTGACGCGGTCAGCCATCGGCTCGGTTTCGCCGAGCTTCTTCCAGTCGTCCTCGTTCATGCTTGTCAGCACCGTGACGCCGATGATTTTCGGGCACGGAATGCCCTGCTCTGCCGCCGCTGCATGCAGCTTGGTAGCGGCGGTTTTCATCATGGTATAGCCGCCAGATGCATGGACATTGACGATGTCGGCGCCGAGGCCCATGAGCGACGCGAGGCCGCCTGCCACGGTATTTGGGATGTCGTGAAGCTTGAGGTCGAGAAAGACATGCTTCCCCTGCTCTTTAAGAAGCCGAACGACATCAGGGCCGACGCTGTAGAAGAGCTCCATGCCGACTTTGTAATAGGTGACGGTGTCGCCGAGGGTGGATACGAGACTACGAACGTCGTCCATCGTATGGACGTCAAGCGCAACAATTAAGCGATTATCTAACATTCACAGGACTCCTTTCCGTACGCGCACCCGCGAAAAGCTATGTTGTGCGTATTGTTCTGCCGTTCAGGGGACTCCCACCACCGCTTCGCGGTCCCCCTCCCTCTGTGAGGGAGGCTGAGGTTCTTTATTTTCATGCCAGATCATCCCCGCCACCGACATAGTCTTGCAGCGCGAGGCTGTAGACGAGGCGGCGTTCGCGCATGAACGAGAGGACGCGCATGACTTCCCACGCCGTGTCGAGCGACGTCAGGCAGGCGACGCCGTGCTCGACGGTCGCGCGGCGGATGCGGAAACCGTCGTTCATGCTGTGCTTACCCTGCGTCAGCGTGTTGATGACCATGTTGATCTTGCCGGTCTTGATCATCTCAATGATGTCGGACTTGCGCTCGTGGACTTTGCCGACGATGTCGACGTCGATGCCCATCGAGGCGATGGCACGCGCCGTGCCTTCCGTCGCGCAGAGCTCGAAGCCGAGGTCGGAGAACGCTTTCGCGAGCTGCTTCATTTCTTCCTTGTCCTTGTCGGCGACCGTGAAGAGGATGCAGCCCTCGGTCGGAATGTGCATGCCGGAGCCGATGATGGCTTTGTAGAGCGCGCGGCTGTAGTGATAGTCGATGCCCATGACCTCGCCCGTGGACTTCATTTCCGGGCCGAGTGCGATGTCGACGTCTGTCATCTTTGCAAAGGAGAAGACCGGCGCCTTGACTGCGACGTAGGGCTTCGGCGTGACGAGGCCGGACTTCATGCCGAGCTCCTTGACGGTTGCGCCGAGCGCGATGCGCGTCGCGAGGTTGACCATCTTGACGTCCGTAACCTTCGAGAGGAACGGCACCGTGCGCGAAGAGCGCGGGTTGACCTCGATGATGTAGACTTCGTCGTTCTTGACGACGAACTGGATGTTCAGCAGGCCCTTGACGTGCAGTGCCTTGCCGAGGCGCTCCGTGTAGTCGATGATGGTGTAAATGACTTTTGCGGAAAGCGTCTGCGGCGGGTAGACGGCGATGGAGTCGCCCGAGTGGACGCCTGCGCGCTCGACGTGCTCCATGATGCCCGGAATGACGACATCGACGCCATCGGAGATGCCATCGACCTCGACTTCCGTGCCCTCCATGTAGCGGTCGCAGAGCACCGGATGATCTGGCGTGACCTTGACAGCGCGGCTCATGTAGTCGCGCAGTTCCGCTTCATTATAGACGATTTCCATCGCGCGGCCGCCGAGGACGTACGACGGGCGCACCATGACCGGATAGCCGATGCGCGCCGCGCCGTCGATGGCGTCCTGGAGGTTCGTGACGCTGATGCCCTCGGGGCGCGGGATATGCGTCTGCTGGAGCACTTCGTCAAAGCGCTCGCGATCCTCGGCGCGGTCGATGTCGTCAACGGACGTGCCAAAGACCTTGACGCCCGCCTTCTGCAGCGAGGCTGCGAGGTTGATGGCCGTCTGGCCGCCAAACTGCACGATGACGCCTTCGGGCTTTTCCTTGTCGATAATGTTGAGGACGTCTTCGGTCGTCAGCGGCTCGAAATAGAGGCGGTCAGAAATGTCGAAATCCGTCGAGACCGTCTCGGGGTTGTTGTTGATGATGATGGCCTCAATGCCCATTTCGCGGAGCGCCCAAACGCTGTGCACGGAGCAGTAGTCGAACTCGACGCCCTGGCCGATGCGAATTGGGCCGGAGCCAAGCACGACGACCTTGCGGGCATTCGATACCTGCACTTCGTCTTCCTGTGCATGGAACGTCGAGTAGTAGTACGGCGTTGCGGCTTCAAATTCCGCGGCGCAGGTATCGACCATCTTGTAGCATGGCAGGATGCCGTTTTCGAGGCGCTGCGTGCGGACTTCGTCCTGCGCCTTGCCCGTGAGTTCGGCGATGCTGCGGTCCGCGAGGCCGACGTCTTTCGCACGATGCAGCAGCTTCGGTGTCAGCGGCTCTTTCATCAGGCGGATTTCGACATCCGTGATGTTCTGGATTTTGTAGAGGAACCACTTGTCAATCTTTGTGATGTCGTGGATTTCGTCAATCGTCGCGATGCCGCGGCGCAGCGCCTCGGCGATGACGAAGATGCGCTCGTCGTTGATGCGCGCGAGGTTCTTCTTGACGCGGGCATCGTCCCAGGCATCCATCTTGTCCATGTGCAGGCGGTGCACGCCGATCTCCGAGCGCAGATAGCCGTAGGCCATCTCGCCCTGCACGAGGATCGTCGCCGACTTGATGCCGGCTTCTTCATCGGCCTGGTAATCCAGCAGCTTCGTCTTGAAACGCTTCTCCTCGCACCATCTCAGATACATGCGGTAGAGCATGCTCGCCCAGTCCTGCGAGTCGAGCCCGCCGGAGCCGGCATGCACGCTGAGGATGGCGTTGCTCGCGTCATACGGGCCTGAAAGCAGCAGCGCCATCTGATCCTCTTTGATCTCGGAGCGGAACGCTGCCGAGCGCTCGTCGAACTCCCGAGTCAGCTCCGCGTCGTCGTCCTCGCCCAGCAGCTCCGCCAGCGTGGCAAGATCGGCATACTCGTGCTCGATCTTTTCCCATCTGGCCAGCGACGCCTCGCGCCGCGACAGCTCGGCCGACACCTTCTGAGCCCCCTCGCTGGTCCAGAAATCGGGGGCGGAAACTTTTTTGCGTAATTCTTCACAGTCCTTCACGATGGAAGGCAGGTCAAAGGCTGTCCCGCAGTTCCGCTTTCAGCGACTGCAGTTCCTCCATCACCGTCGTCACAGGCACAAGAGCCATAAACATTCCTCCTGAAAGTACGGT
>OMZR01000077.1 GCA_900315575.1 uncultured Veillonellaceae bacterium | reverse complement strand
CTCGAGCATCATCAATGTCAAGTACACGGCGGCGATGGAGTCGCTCCTCGAAGGCACGAAGGAGAAGGGCCAGACGAACATCATCCCGAAGCAGACCAAGCTCCGCAGTGTCAAGGTCGAGAACGGCACGGCGACGGTCGACTTCACGGGCGACCTGCGCAAGGACTTCGTCGGCGGCTCGACGGGCGAGGAGATGCTCGTAGGCTCCATCGTCAACACGCTGACGGAGTTCCCCGAGGTCAAAAAAGTCCGCATCCTGATCGACGGCAAGGGCGTCGAGTCGCTCGCCGGCCACATGGATCTCACGGAACCGCTCACGCGCATGAAGGACCTGCTCTGAGCGCATTTTCCGCGCAGAGTGGCGCTTTTTCTTGTGTTTCCTTGCCATTTGTGATATGATGTGCTTTGTATGGGTATTTTCCCCATATCTAGTATGAAGAAATCTACAGGAGGTCTTTTCAGACAATGAAAGTTTCAGCAGAAAAAATAGAGAACCAGCAGGTCGTCCTGACCATCGAAGTCGTCGCAGCCGAGCTCGACAAGGCCGAGGAGCGCGCTTGCAAGCGCCTCGCGAACCAGGTCAGCATCCCGGGCTTCCGCAAGGGCAAGGCACCGCGCGCCATTGTCGAGCGCCACGTCGGCAAGGAATCGGTCCTCCAGGAAGCTTTCGACCTCCTCGCACCGAAGGCACTCGCCGATGCGATGGAAGACCAGAAGATCGAAGACATCGTCGCTCGTCCGGACATCGACATCCAGACGCTCGAAGAGGGCAAGGACGTCGTGTTCAAGGCGACGGTCGTTCCGCGTCCTGAGGTGAAGCTCGGCGAGTACAAGGGCCTCAAGATTGAAAAAGACGCCGTAAGTGTCACGGACGAAGACGTCCAGAAGCAGATCGAGCATATGGCGGATCATCAGGCCAAGATGGTCGAGGCACCGGAAGGCGCAGCCGTCGAGAACGGCGACTTCACGACGCTTGATTTCAAGGGCTTCGTCGATGGCGAGGCATTCGAAGGCGGCGAGGGCAAGGACTACCCGCTGCAGATCGGCTCTGGGAGCTTCATCCCGGGCTTCGAGGATCAGCTCGTCGGCGCGAAGGTCGGCGAGGAGAAGGAAGTCAATGTGACGTTCCCGGAAGAGTACCATGCGAAAGACCTCGCTGGCAAACCGGCCGTCTTCAAATGCACGATCCGCAGCATCAAGCACAAAGAGCTGCCGGAGATCAATGACGACTTCGCGAAATCTTCGAGCAAGTTCCAGACGCTCGACGAGCTGAAGGCCGACGTCCGCAAGAACCTCGAGCAGAACGAGGAGCGCAAGGCGGACGACGCACAGAAGGAAAAAGCCCTCGAGACGGCGACGAACAACACGACGGTCGATGTGCCGCCGATCATGATTGACAATGAAGTCTCGCGCATGATCCGCGAGATGGAGATGCGTCTTGCCCAGCAGGGCATGAAGCTCGAGCAGTACCTGCAGTTCGCTGGCACGGACATCGCGAAGCTCCGCGAGACGTACCGCGAGACGGCCGAGAAGAACGTCCGCACGGGCCTCATGCTCGAAGAAGTCGCCAAGGCAGAAAACATCAAGGTGGAAAGCAAGGACCTTGACAAAGAAGTTGCCATGATGGCAGCCGCGTATGGCGCGACGCCGAAGCAGGTGGCAAAAATCATTAAAGAGCAGGGAAGACTGAGCGATTTGGCTGCTACCGTCCTGCGCAACAAGACGATGCAGTTCATTTTCGACAACATCGCTGAGTGATTTCCCTGAGGGGGGACATTTCATGAGTTATGTACCAATGGTCGTCGAGACGTCGAACCGCGGCGAACGCGCTTACGACATCTATTCGCGCCTGCTGAAGGATCGCATTATCTTCCTCGGCGGCGCCATTGACGACGCTGTCGCGAATACGGTCGTGGCACAGCTGCTGTTCCTCGAATCGGAAGACCCCGACAAGGACATCTATCTCTATATCAACAGCCCCGGCGGCGTCGTGACGGCAGGTCTCGCGATCTACGACACGATGCAGTACATCAAGCCGGACGTTTCGACGATCTGCATCGGCCAGGCGGCCAGCATGGGTTCCGTGCTGCTGACGGCCGGCGCGAAGGGCAAGCGTTTTGCGCTGCCGATGTCGCGCATCATGATCCACCAGCCGCTCGGCGGCGCACAGGGCCAGTCGACGGACATCCAGATCCAGGCGAAAGAGATCCTGCGCATCCGCGAGGTCATCAATGAGATCCTCGCGAACACGACGGGCCAGAAGATCGAGAAGATCGTCGAAGACACGGAGCGTGACAACTTCATGACGGCCGAAGAGGCCAAGGCCTATGGCCTGATCGACGAAGTCATCACGCGCAAGAAGGACAAGGCAGACAAGTCGGAGAAGACCGAGAAGACGACAAAGACCACGAAGGCCTCGAAAGCAAAGGCCGAGGACTGAGAGGTGACGCCCCATGTTAAAGTTCGGCGAAGAAAAAGGACAGCTCAAATGCTCGTTCTGTGGCAAGACGCAGGATCAGGTACGCAAGCTTGTGGCTGGTCCCGGCGTTTATATCTGCGATGAATGCATCGAACTTTGCAATGAGATCATCGAAGAGGAGTTCAGCGAGGATGTCGAGGTAGAACTCAAAGATGTTCCGAAACCGAAAGACATCCGTGCAATCCTCGACCAGTATGTCATCGGTCAGGACGAGGCAAAGAAGACACTTTCCGTCGCAGTCTACAACCATTACAAGCGCATCAATTCCACACAAATGACAAAAGGCGACGATGTTGAGCTTCAGAAGTCGAACATTCTCATGATCGGCCCAACGGGCAGCGGCAAGACGCTGCTTGCACAGTCGCTCGCGCGCATCCTCAATGTGCCGTTCGCCATTGCGGACGCAACATCGCTGACGGAGGCGGGTTATGTCGGCGAAGATGTCGAAAACATCCTCTTGAAGCTCATCCAGGCTGCTGATTATGACATCGACAAGGCTGAACGCGGCATCATCTACATCGACGAAATCGACAAGATCGCCCGTAAGTCGGAGAATCCTTCGATCACGCGCGATGTCTCGGGCGAGGGTGTCCAGCAGGCGCTTTTAAAGATCCTCGAGGGCACACATGCTTCTGTTCCTCCGCAGGGCGGTCGCAAGCATCCGCACCAAGAGCTCATTTCCATCGATACGACAAACATCCTCTTCATCTGCGGCGGCGCATTCGACGGCATTGAAAAAATCATCGAATCACGTCTTGGCGAAAAGCAGCTCGGTTTTGGGGCAAATATCTCGTCGCACAAAGAACGCAACATCGGTGACGTCCTGCGTCATGTATTGCCGGAAGATCTCCTCAAGAATGGTCTGATTCCGGAGTTTATCGGCCGACTGCCCGTCGTTGTGACGCTTGACGCGCTCGATGAGGATGCGCTCGTCGACATTCTGACGAAGCCGCGTAACGCGCTTGTCAAACAGTATGCGAAGCTACTTGAAATGGATGGCGTCAAGCTTACGTTTGATGACGATGCTCTGCGTTTGATCGCAAAAGAAGCGCTCAAGCGCAAGACGGGAGCGCGTGGCTTGCGCTCCATCATTGAGGGCATCATGCGGGATGTCATGTATGACGTTCCGTCTATGGAAGGCGCTTCTGCCTGCCGCGTAACGAAAGAGACCATCGAGAAGCATCAGGCACCTGTTGTTACGATTGATAAGAACACCCGGCCGAAGCGGGAAGTCTCGGCATAACAAGAAATTTTTAAAGGCGCTGCCAGAGTGTAGCGCCTTTTTTTCAAAGAAAAAGGAGGGGAACTCGATGCCAAGCACCATCCGCACGCTGCCGCTGATCCCCATGCGCGGCATGCTGGTTTTCCCATACACGATGATCCATCTTGACATTGGCCGTCCAGCGTCCATCGCCGCACTCGAACAGGCCATGCTTGGCGATGATCACGAAGTACTCATGGTGACACAGCGTGACGCCGAAGTCGAGGAACCTGCCATGCGAGATCTCTACGACATCGGCACGGTCACGGAAATTCAGCGGCTCTTGAATCTGCCAGATGGATCCGTCCGCATCCTCGTCGAAGGAGGAGCCCGCGCACGGATCCACACCTGCCGCAAAAAAGAAAGTTACCTCGAAGCTGAAGTCGAGACGTACGAAGATGGAAATGATCCTCTCGGCGCGCATACAGTCGAAAATGACGCACTGATCCGCAGCGTCATTGATCAGTTTGAGCAGTGGGTCAAAGTTAGTGGCAAGGTGCCTCCTGAAGCCCTTGTTTCCGTTGCGTTCATTGATGATGCAGGCCGCATGGCTGACCTGATTGCGAGCCATCTGAACTTGCGTCTTGAAACGCGGCAGGAGCTTCTTTCATGCATCGACGTTCGTGAGCGCCTTGAAAAGCTTTCCTCCGTGCTGGCCCGTGAGCTTGAAATCCTCGAAATTGAAAAGAAGATTGACGCGCGCGTTCACGAGCGCATGACAAAGACGCAAAAGGAATACTACCTGCGCGAAAAAATCAAATCGATTCGTGAAGAGCTTGGCGAAGACAGCCAGCGCTCGGCCGAAGTTGCCGCGTACCGCAAGCATCTCGAAGAAGAGCACTACCCCGAAGAAGTCCAGAAAACCGTGGAGCGCGAGCTCCAGCGCATGGAATCCATGAGCGAGCGCTCGCCCGAAAACGACGTTATCCGCACCTATGTCGACTGGCTGCTCGACCTGCCGTGGCAGAAAGAGACCGCAGAACAGCTCGACATCCGCGCGGCCCGCGACGTCCTCGAGCGCGACCACTACGGCCTCAAGGATGTCAAGGAGCGTATCCTTGACTACCTCGCCGTGCGCCAGCTCATGCCCGACAAGGCCGCGCCGATTCTCTGCCTCGTCGGGCCTCCAGGCGTCGGCAAGACATCGCTTGGCAGCTCGATTGCGCGCGCGATGGGACGTGCGTTCGTCCATGCCTCGCTCGGCGGCGTGCGCGACGAGGCCGAGATCCGCGGCCATCGCCGCACGTACATCGGCGCGATGCCGGGCCGCATCATCGAAGGCATCCGCTCCGTCGGCGCGAACAATCCCGTGTTCCTGCTCGACGAAATCGACAAGATGGCGGAATCGTACCAGGGCGACCCGGCTGCCGCGCTGCTCGAAGTCCTCGATCCGGCACAGAACAAAGAATTTGTCGACCACTACCTCGATGTGCCATTCGACCTTTCCCATGTGCTCTGGATCGTCACGGCCAACAACCTTGGCAATATCCCGCGCCCATTGCGCGACCGCATGGAAATCCTCACGCTTTCGAGCTATACGGAATATGAAAAACTCGTGATTGCACGGCGTTACCTCGTGCCGCGCCAGCGCACGGAAAACGGCCTCAAGGCAAAAGACATCCGCCTCGGCACGGGCGTGCTTGAAGAGACGATTGCAAGCTATACGCGCGAATCAGGCGTCAGAGAGCTCGAACGACTGATCGGCCGCATCTGCCGCAAGGCTGCCCGCCGCATCGTCGAAGGCGAGGAAACGCCGATCCGCGTCACGAAGAAGCAGCTCGCAGATTACCTCGGCAAGCCGAAATATCTCGAAACAAAGGCCGAGAAGCAGCCGCAAGTCGGCGTCGTGACTGGCATGGCATGGACGGAAGTCGGCGGCGACATCCTGCCGACGGAAGTCACCGTGCTCAAAGGCAAGGGTAAGCTGATCCTGACGGGCCAGCTCGGCGACGTCATGCAGGAATCGGCGCAGGCCGGTCTTACGTACGTCCGCAGCCGCGCCGACGTGCTGCACCTGCCAGAAGACTTCTACGAAAACGACGACATCCACATCCACCTGCCTGAAGGCGCCATTCCGAAGGACGGCCCCTCGGCCGGCATCACAATGGCGACGGGCATCGTCTCGGCGCTGCTTGGCCGCAAAGTCCGTAGCGACGTCGCGATGACCGGCGAAATTACGCTGCGCGGCAACGTCCTGCCGATCGGCGGCCTCAAAGAAAAGACGCTCGCGGCCTATCGCGAAGGCATTCATACGATCATCCTTCCGAAAGAAAACGAGCGCGACCTCGAAGACCTGCCCGAAGACATCCGCAAGAAAATGGAATTTCACCTCGTCGAGCACATGGACGAAGTCCTGAAAATCGCACTGCTGCCAGCTGAAAAAACAAAAGAGAAAAAGGAGGCTGCCGATGGAACAAAAAAATGATGTCATCATCACGCAGGCACGCTATCTGGCATCGGCCGTCCGCAAAGACCAGTATCCGGCCGAGAAGAAACCCGAATTCGTTTTCATCGGCCGCTCGAATGTCGGCAAGTCGTCGCTCATCAACTCCCTGACGCGCGTCAAGAACCTCGCGCGCGTCTCTTCGCAGCCAGGCAAGACGCAGACTATCAACTTCTACGAGCTCGGCGCGAAACTGCCGGACGAAGAAGAGCGACGGAGCTTTTATCTCGTCGATCTGCCAGGCTATGGCTACGCCAAGACCAGCCGCGAAAAGCGCAAGCTCTGGTCATCGTTCATCGAGGAATACCTCAAGACGTCGGAGCAGCTGCAGTTCGTCTGCCAGCTCATCGACATCCGCCATGCGCCGATGGCATCGGATGTCGAAATGTTCCAGTGGCTCGTCCGCACGGGCATTCCCGTGCTTGTCATCGCGACGAAGGCCGACAAGATCGGCAAGCAGGCGCGCGAAAAGCAAGTGCGCGAAATCCAGAAGGCGCTCGGCGTGCCCGACCTCTCCGTGCTGCCGTATTCGTCATTGAAAAATGAAGGACGTTCAGAATTGCTTGACGTCCTGCGGGATTCTCTGCTACAATAAAGCCATACAACATGAACCTGATTCATAAAGAGGAATCACGAAAGGGGAGTATGGCTTATGATGGAGCTGACAGCCTTTGACAAAGAGCTCTTGAACCTGCTGCAGACGGAGCTTCCCGTCTGCTCGCATCCATTCGCCCGTCTCGGCGCCGAGCTCGGCACGGACGAGGCGACCGTCCTCGCGCATCTGAAGCACCTCAAGGCCGAAGGGTACCTGCGGCGCATCGGCACGTTCTTCAATTCCTCGCGGCTCGGCTATGAAGGGACGCTCGTTGCGCTCGAGGTCGAGGAAGGCCAGATGGCGTCTGTCGCCGAGGCTGTCAACCGATATCCCGGCGCGACGCACAACTATGAGCGCGAAGGGCAGTACAACCTCTGGTTCACGCTCCTGACGCCCGACCCGAAAATCGAGCGCAAGATCCTGCGCGAAGTCCGCGCCCTGCCGGGCGTGCGCGCCATGATGAACCTCAAGGCGCACAAGAAATACAAGATCAACGTGCAATTCCATCTGAAATAAGCTGCTCAGGGGAGAGACCATGGAAAACGAAGGGAAAGCGCTCAGCGCACTCGACAAAAATGTCATCCGGGCCCTGCAGGGCGATTTCCCGCTCGTGCCGGAGCCGTACAAGGAATTGGCTGCGCGTGCCGGCGTCACAGAGGACGTCTTCCTCGCGCGCGTGCGCGAGCTCTCGGAGAAGAAGATGATCCGCAAGATGGGCGCCGTCCTGCGCCATCGCGAAATCGGCTTTGCAGCCAACGCGCTCTGCGCGTGGGAAGTGCCCGCTGATCGCCTCGACGACGTCGCAAAATCCATGGCCGCCTCGCCCTCGATTTCGCACTGCTACGACCGCAACACGGCTCCCGGCTGGCCTTACAACCTCTACACGATGATTCACGGCCACAGCCGCGCCGAGTGCGAATCTATCGCCGACACGCTCGGCAAAGAAAACCACATCAAAAACCGCGTTATGCTCTACTCAAAGAAAGAGTGGAAGAAAACGTCGATGAAATATTTCAGCGAGTAAACAACAAAAGTGTGTATAGTTGCAAGTGCAACTATACACAGATTTTACAGAGAGCATCACCATTACGCTGTATTGAGATTTTGGTGATGCTTTTTGTTTTGTGGTTGTATTTACTGTTGACAATAGGAAAAGTGCACAGTAAAATAAAACCATCAAATCGAAGGAGCATCCCATCATGCCATCTGATTCGTCATCCCATTCCATCGAGCCATCCCCTGCCGTTGATGATGTTGTTTCGTCATCGACATCCAGTCCGACGCCCCAAAAAGTGTCCAAGGTTGCGGCTGCAACTTCACACACTTTTTCGGCATCGAATAAAGCCGTTCGTACAGATGCCGAGGATGCATTTGTCGAGGCCGTGCCGACGGCTGTGGCTTCCGTCATGTCGCCGGATTATTTTCTGGCGCATTGGCAGGAAATCCTGCCGCGCTATATTGGTCACGGCCGTCCGGCATTTGATACGATGGTTCATTATACATCGTATATCAACCAGTTCTTTGACTGGTGCGCTGCCATCCATCGTCATCCTATGGAAGTCACGGACTATGAAATGCGCGGCTTCCTTGAATGGCTCTACGGCCAAGGCTACAAGGACGATACGATTGCCGTGAAGCTCGTGGCCATCCGCCGCTTCTTTTCCGCTGCCGAACGGCTCCACATCATCGCCGAAAATCCCTGTCAGGACATCTATGTCCCAAATGCAACACCGGACGAGCTCATCCACTTTTTCACGCCCGATCAGCTCTATGAAATCTGCGCTTTCTACGGCGAAAACGAAGACGCCTTCCTGCGCGAACGCAACATCTCGATTGTTTACCTCATGGGCGTCGAAGGCATGCGAAACGTCGAGATTCACCGCATGAACCGCGAGGACATTGACATGGACGTCAATTCCATCTTCGTGCGCGGCAAAGGCCATGACCGCCGCATTTTTCCCTGCGAAGAGACGATGGCGCATCTGCGCGCCTATCTTGCCGCGTGTCCTGCCAAAATCGCAAAGGACGGCGCTTTCACGCCGATGTTCCTTTCGGCATCGCGCGGCCACAAATTCGGCCGCCTTTCCCGCAACGGCATCCGTTTCATCATGGATCAGTCTCTCATCGAAACGGGCTTCAAAAAACCTGGCGTCAGCTGCCATGCTTTTCGTCACAGCGCCGGCACGAATCTCTATGCCGCCACGAAAGACCTGCGCCTCGTGCAGGACACGCTCGGCCACCGCGACCCGAAGACGACGGCCCGCTATGCGCATGTCCAGGAACGCATGAACAACCGCCGTACGGCCGCCATCGTGCCACGGCCGCATGATGTCAAGGACAAGTGACACTTTTTTCGTCATACCCCCTCGTATTCCCCGTCATTTTATGGTAAGATGCTATATGGAAAAAGCATCATTTATTTTTAGGAGGCTGCACGGATGAAAGAATACAAACCATTCAAGTCTGGCAAGGTGCGCGAGGTCTATGATGCCGGGGACAGCATCATCATGGTCGCGACCGACCGCATTTCGGCGTTCGACCACATCCTCAAGAACAAGATCACGAAGAAGGGCGCCATCCTGACCCAGATGTCGAAATTCTGGTTTGATTTCACGAAGGATATTCTGCCGAACCACATGATTTCCGTCGATAACAAGGATATGCCGGAGTTCTTCCAGCAGCCGCAGTTCGTCGGCAATTCCATGAAGTGCAAGAAGCTCACGATGATTCCGATGGAGTGCATCGTGCGCGGCTACATCACGGGCAGCGGCTGGGAAAGCTATCAGGAAAACGGCACGGTCTGCGGCATCAAGCTCCCCACTGGCCTCAAGGAATCCCAGAAGCTCCCCGAGCCGATCTTCACGCCGTCGACGAAAGCCGAGCTCGGCGACCACGATCAGAACGTGTCGCTCGAAGAAGGCGCAGCGTTCGTGGACAAGACGTTCCCCGGCAAAGGCAAGGAATACGTCGAAAAAGTCCGCGACTACACGATTGCCATCTACAAGAAATGCGCCGACTACGCGAAGACGCGCGGCATCATCATCGCGGACACGAAGTTCGAGTTCGGACTCGATGAAAACGGCGAGATCGTGCTCGGCGACGAAGTCCTGACGCCGGACTCTTCCCGCTTCTGGCCGCTCGAAGGCTACGAAGCCGGCAAATCCCAGCCATCGTACGACAAGCAGTTCGTCCGCGACTGGCTCAAAGCGAACCCCGCGAGCGACTACAACCTCCCGCAGGATGTCATCGACAAGACGATTGCGAAGTACAAAGAAGCATATGAGATGCTGACAAGAAAAGCGTTCGAGTAACCCCTCATAGCAGCCTTCTCCTCTCGGGAAGGTGACACGCGCAAAGCGTGGTGGAAAGGGTAGTAGGATTCGATAGCCTAACAAACATAAAGAAGCCGATAAAGCATCGGGACGTTTTCATTCAAACGCGATGCTTTATCGGCTTCTTGCATATTGGGGAGGTCTGCTTATTCGAAAAGGAAAGTCTGCTCGAAAAGTGAATGCATGAGATTACAACCCTTTTGCATAATTCAAGAGTTTTTCATCTGTTGAATCAGGAAGTACACCGTAAGCGCCTAACAATCCGGCGGATTCCTCCCGACCAGATTTCGTGAGATAATCAGACAAAGTATTCATGGTTGGCAGAGTTTCAAAACTTGGCCAACTTGTGCAACTGTCCCAACTCACCCTGGTCTGGAGGTTTTCATTTTGAGCCAACTTTCCAATGCCATGCACCAGCACAAGCTCGCTTACTGGAAGCAGGTCATCATCGACTGCCGGACGAGCGGTCTGACAGCAAATGAATACATGCGCCGTCACGGAATCAAGAAGGCCGCCTTCTACTACTGGCTCCGCAAGATTCGGGAAGAACTGCTGGAAGAACATCCGGAATATCTGCACCAGCCGAAACCGTCCGGAGAAGCTGACACAGCCGGACTTCTGCCGACCTCCGGACGCTCTGCGGAGGCGTCTGTGCCCGTCAAAGCGGATGCCGTACCCGCAGCCTCCACCCCGCTCCCTGCACATGCAGGCAGTACTCCGGCTCCTTCGACACATCTTCCAGAATTCATCGCCGTCCGCGCCAGTACGCCGCTCCCCCGTGACAAGCTCCTGGTCTCCTGCGGCCCGTTCCAGTTCGAACTTGCAGAGGATACTCCCGTATCGCTCCTGCGGAAGCTGGCGGCTGCAGGGGTGGGACTGCCATGAGCTTTCTCGACCTTTCCTCCGTCGGCGAGGTCTACCTCGCCTGCGGATACACCGACATGCGCAAGTCCATCGACGGCCTCTCCGCCATCGTCGAGCAGCAGTTCCAGATGGATCCCTTTTCCCGTGCACTCTTCCTCTTCTGCGGCAGGCGCGCCGACCGCATCAAGGGGCTGCTCTGGGAGGGCGACGGCTTCCTGCTTCTCTACAAGCGGCTGGAAGACGGTCGCTTCCAGTGGCCGCGCGATGCTTCCGAGGCGAGGCGCATCACGCCGCAACAGCTCCGCTGGCTCATGGAAGGGCTCTCCATCGAGCAGAAGACCGCCATCCGGGAGCTCCGTCCCTCCTGCTGTTCCTGAAAAATCCATGCAGAGCCTTGATTTCCCTGCGTTTTTCAGACCTCCGTGGTATGCTGTGCGCATCACGGAAGGGAGGAATACAGCTTGACGGAAGTGGAACAGCTCCGCAAGGAGAACCGGGAGCTCCAGAAAGAGAACCAGGCGCTCCTGAAAAAGATTTCTTCCTTCGAGGAAAAGCTCGAAGCCGCGCTCGTCTGGAACGAGCAGCTCCGCAAGGCCATGTTCGGACGGAAGTCCGAGAAGCTCCGCGTCCTCCAGACGGGCGACGAGGAGCTCTCCCTTTTCGACGAAGCCGAGCAGGAAGCCCGGGCAGGCGAGCCCGAGCCGGTTTCCTGCGGGACTGCCGTGAAGGCGCACACACGAAAGCCGAAGCGGAACCGCGACGAGCTCCTGAAAAGCCTCCCGCACAAAGACGACGTCCGCGAGCTCCCGGAAGGGGAGCGCTTCTGCGAGCGCCATCCGGGGACGCCGCTCGTGGAGATGGGCAGGAAGTTCCTGCGGACGGAGGTCCGCTACACTCCGCCGAAGGTGGAAGTTTTCGACGTCTACCAGAAGGTCTACCAGTGCCCCGCGTGCAAGGAGGAAGACCGCTTCGGCGTCAAGAGCGCTCCTGTCCCGCCCTCCCTCCTCCCGCACTCCGTCGCCACGCCGGCACTCGCGGCCGACGTCCTCTGCCAGAAATACGTACTCGCCGTCCCGTTCTACCGGCAGGAACGCGCATGGGCGCGGCTCGGATTTCCGCTCAGCCGGACGAACATGGCGAACTGGGCCATCGCGCTCAGCAAGTACTACTTCCTCCCGCTCGTCGGACACATGAAGGAACGCCTCATCGCCTCTGCCGTACTCCATGCTGACGAGACGACCGTGCAGGTCCACCGGGAGAGCCCCGAGCGTTCCCGAAGGAAGCAGCAGCAGTCCTACATGTGGCTCTACGCCACGAGCCCGCTGGATCCCGAGAGCCCGGACATCCGCATTTTCGAGTACCGCCCCGGCAGGAGCGGCGAGAACGCCGCGAAGTTCCTCGAAGGATTCCACGGCACCCTCGTACATGACCAGTTCTCCGGCTACAACCGCCTTGACGCGGAGCATGCCGCCTGCTGGGCGCACATGCGCCGGGAATTCGTGAAGGGGCTGTCTGCCGACCCGAGGCAGGGCGGGGAAGCCGTCCTCCGGAATCCGGAGAACCGCCGTGGGAAGGCATGGGAGGCCATAAAGAAGATCGGCGCCATCTCTGCCATGGAAGGAAAACTGAAGAACCTTTCGCCGGAAGAGCGGAAGGAAGAACGCCTCCGCCAGGAAAAGCCCCTGGTCGAGGACTTCTTCGTGTGGCTGGAATCCATCCGCGCGGAAATCTCGCCGAAATTCCAGACCGCCAAGGCGGTGAACTATGCCCTGCATGCGAAGGAGCGCCTCTGCCGCTACCTGGGCGACGGGCGCATCCCCATGACGAACAACGTGGCAGAGAGCGCCATCCGTCCCTTCACGGTCGGAAGGAAGAACTGGCTCTTCAGCGACAGCCCGAAGGGAGCGGAAGCGAGCGCTGCCATCTACAGCCTCGTCGAGACGTGCAAGGCAAGCAGCATCGATCCAGAAAAGTATCTGCGCTACGTCCTGACGGAGATGCCCGGAAGGAATTTCATGAACGATCCAGAAATGCTCGAGGGCTGGATGCCTTGGAGCAAGGCCGTCCAAGACAACTGCAAAGCATAGGCAGGAGTTCGCAAGCCGCCAACACAAGCAGCAATGCATGTGTTGGCGGCTTTTGTGGTTAGGAATGCACCTAAAACTCGCAGAAGCAAATATTGCTGGTTTTCCGAGGCAATGAGCAGGGACAACAGTTCTCCATCCACGTATCCTAGCGGTTGAGAACTACGAGTTTTAGGTACATCTATCCTGACACGTCATATTATTGGGCGCTTACGTTTGAGTAATTAAATAGGACCTTACTAGAAGTGTCATCGGATAAATCGCAATCCTCATTCTAGCAAGGTCCTATTCTGCTTGTCCCCTAGTCACTCAG
>OMZR01000169.1 GCA_900315575.1 uncultured Veillonellaceae bacterium | reverse complement strand
TTTATTTAGCCATGAATCTAGATTTTACAAGGCTTTGTAGGTGTTTTGCACCTGCGAAGTTTGAGAAAGTAAATAGTTCGGCGCACGCGAAGTTTGGCGTGTGCTCGCAGTCGGAAGGGGGCTTCCCCTCGGAAAAAGTACGCGCTCCGCGTGTAAAAATTTCCGAGGGAAAGCCCCCTTCCTCCCGAAGAATACAAAGTTGCCTCGCGTGCAATAAAGCTCTTGCATTTTCTGCCTGCTTATTGTAATATATAAGTACCAAGGAAATGAGGAAAGTCCATCGTTTTCATCGAAAAAGCCCCTGCGGGTTTGGTCACCTGCAGGGGCTTTTTCTACGCTGCAATCAATTGGTCGGATTGATTGTGCGCATTTGGGATACTAGTGCCGCCATGAATGGTAGTTGCGGATGTAATCGGTCAGCAGGTTTGCAATGACACCTGCCAGAATCCCGATTACCAGTGAAATGAGGATATCCATGTTTTCACCTCCCTTCAGAGAGGTAAAGACGGCAAATTCAGTATAACAGAGGACTTCAAAAAAATAAATAGTTGCTTTCTGCCTTATTTGTGATAAAATTCAAAGATATGATTGAAATTATCTGGAAGGGGGAAGCCCTCTATGGTACAGAAAGTTGATATTCTCGGCGTCCCGGTCGATGCTGTGACGATGGCAGAAGCCGTCACGCGCATCGAGGGATTCATCAAAGAAGGGCAGCCGAAGCTCGTCGCGACGGCGAATGCTGAGATGCTCATGCGCGCGACGCATGACAAGGAACTCAAAAACATCCTCTGCAGCGCCGACATGGTCACGCCGGATGGCGCGGGCACGGTCTGGGCCGCGCATCACCTCGGCCACGAAATGCCCGAGCGCGTCGCAGGCTACGACATGGCGCAGGAGCTCATGCGCCTTGCGCCTTCGCGCGGCTACCGTCTCTATTTCTTCGGCTCGGCACCCGGCGTTGCCGAAAAGGCGAAGGAAAAGGCCGAGAAGCTCTATCCGGGCATCGAGATCGTCGGCACGCGCAACGGCTTCTTTACGGAAGAGGACGAGCCTGCCATCGTCTCGAAGATCCAGGCGGCACATCCCGACATCCTGCTCGCGGCGCTCGGCGTGCCGAAGCAGGAGAAGTGGCTCCAGAAGTACAAGGACGTGCTCGGCGTGCCTGTCTGCATCGGCGTCGGCGGCACATTCGACGTCATGGCCGGCGTCATGAAGCGCGCGCCGCGCTGGATGCAGCGTGCCAAGCTCGAATGGCTGTTCCGCGGCATGATGCAGCCGAAACGCGCCGGCCGCCTGCTCGCGCTCCCGAAATTCGTCCTCAAAGTCCACGCCTCGCGCCACTGACCCGCCGAAAAGTAGACAAACGAAAAAGAATCTACTATAATAGTTGAGACTGAATTGAACGTATGCCGGGAGGTATTTTGTGACCATCGTAAGAGAAGGCTATCCCTTCATCGGTACCTGTTTCGCGCTGGCGGTGCTCCTGGGCTTCGGCCTGCATCCGTATGCCGCTGCCGTCCCCCTCGTCCTCATGTGCTATTTCTGCTATTTTTTCCGAAATCCACACCGGACGATCCAGAAGGACGCGAGCGCTATCCTGTCGCCAGCCGACGGCACGGTGCAGGAAGTCGCGGAGCTCGACCATGACCCCGACGAGTTCGTCAGCGGCCCGTGCAAGAAGGTCGTCATCTTCATGTCGGTCTTCAACGTCCACGTCAACCGCAGCCCGATGGATGGCGACATCCAGCTGCAGAAATACTTCTGCGGCCGCTTCCGCCCCGCCTACAAGGACGAGGTCGGTTTCGAAAACGAGCACCATCTCATCGGCATCGAGAACGACCGTCTGCGCATCACGGTCAAGCAGATTGCGGGCATTCTCGCGCGCCGCATCGTCTCGTGGGTCACGATGGACGACCATCTCGCGCAGGGCGAGCTCTACGGCATGATCCGCTTCGGCTCGTGCCTCGAAGTCACGATGCCCACAGCCGACGTCGACGTCCTCGTAAAGCCCGGGCAGAAAGTCACGGGCGGGAAGACGGTGCTCGGCCGCATCAAAGAGAAATAAAAGGGAGCGAAATCAATGAATTATCGGAGAATCATCCCGAATATGTGCACGGCCTCGAACCTCGTGTTCGGCATGTGCTCGATGCTTTCGACGCTGCATCATGACTTTTTCCTCGCGTCGGTCTTCATCCTCTGCGCACTCGTCGCGGACGGCCTCGATGGGCGCACGGCGCGCTTCTTCGGCGTCGCGAGCGAATTCGGCAAGGAGATGGATTCCCTCTGCGACCTCGGCTCGTTTGGCGTCGCGCCGGCGCTCTTAGCCTATGAGTTCTACCTCAACACGTTTGGCCTGCTCGGCTGCGTCGTTGCGATTTTCTTTGCCATCTGTGGCATGTGGCGTCTCACGCGGTTCAACGTCAATGCGAGTGCCGTGCACGGCTATTTCCAGGGGCTCGCAATCCCGGCTGGCGGCAACATCGTCGCGATGACGACGCTGCTCTTCACGATGCTCGGCGTCGACCCGCATGTGTTCGGTGGGTCGTATCCGCTCCTCATGGCCATCGTTGCCTATCTCATGGTCAGCGAGGTGCATTATCCGAATTTCAAGGGCGACGGGGGAGACAAGCTTTATGCGATCCCGAAAGTCCTGGCCGCTATCATGTTCGTCGCCATCGTCTGGGCCGGCCACGAGGCCATCGTCCCAGCCATCTTTGTTGCCATCTTCTCGACGTATGCAGCGTTCGGCATCGTGAACTCGCTGTTTCTGCTGTTTTCAAAAAAGGACTGAACCATGACACTCACGCATCCCTTTGACATCATCATGGTGCCAATGCAGATCCTCATCTTCCTCTTCACGCTCTATTTCTTCGTCATCGGCTTCTGCGGCATGTGGCGGCGGAAAGAGAACAAGATCAAGACGCCGAAGAAGACGTTCGCGCTCGTCGTGGCAGCACATAACGAGGAAGTCGTCATCGGCGACCTCGTCGAAAACCTCAAGCAGCTCAATTATCCAAAGGACATGTATGACATCTATGTCATCGCGGACAACTGCACGGACAACACGGCGAAAATCGCCTCGGATGCCGGTGCGCTCGTCCATGTCCGCACGCATCCGACGAAGAAGAGCAAGGGCTACGCGCTCGACTGGATGTTCGACCGCCTGTTCAAGATGGAGAAGCAGTACGACGCCATCTGCGTCTTTGACGCCGACAACCTCGTGCACCCGCAGTTCCTCATGGAAATGAACAACCGCCTCTGCAAGGGCGACAAGGTCATCCAGGGCTACATGGACGCCAAGAACCCGTATGATACTTGGGTGTCCGGCACGTTCGCCATCGCGTTCTGGGTTATCTGCTATATCTCGCACCTCGCAAAATCGAACATCGGCCTCTCGGCCTGCCTCGGCGGCACGGGCATGTGCTTTGATGTCGAAATCCTCAAAAAGCATGGCTGGCAGGCAACGTGCCTGACGGAAGACATGGAATTTACGATGAAGTGCATGGCCGAAGGCATCAAGACAGCCTGGGCGCATGACGCCATCATCTACGACGAGAAGCCGCTGACGTTCAAGCAGTCCTGGAACCAGCGCCGCCGCTGGGCGCAGGGCCAGTTCGATGTCGGCAACCGCTTCATTCCGAAGATGCTCAAGGCCGGCTGGAAACACAAGGACATCCGCATGTGGGATGAATGCATCTACCTCATGCAGCCGCATTTCCTCATGATCTCGACGGTCTTCATCATCATCAGCTACATCCAGCTCGCGTTCCCGCCGTTCTATACGAACATCTACAACTTCATGCCGTCGCAGCTTATGACGGCCATCATGCTCGGCCAGTACATCCTGCCGATGATCATCCTGATCAAGCTCCGCGCGAAGTGGAAGTCCTGGCTCTACATGCTGCTGTATCCGGTCTTCATCTACTCGTGGATTCCGATCATCTTCCTCGGCTTCATCCATCGCAACGAACACGAATGGAGCCATACGAAGCATACGCGCGCCATGACGATGAGCGACATCGTCGGCAACGTCAAGAACACGAAGTCGATTGAGAAGTCACTCAAGAAGTAAAGAATCACCTCCCTCTCTATGCAGGGAGGTTTGTTTTTAGGAGGAGTCAATCATGTACACACTCAAAGTCG
>OMZR01000097.1 GCA_900315575.1 uncultured Veillonellaceae bacterium | reverse complement strand
GGCGATGACGAGCTCGCCGGCCTCGACGACGGAGCCCGCATAGACGGGCGAATCCTTGTGCTTCATGGCAGGATTCGACTCGCCCGTGATCGATGCCTGGTTGACGGCAGCCGAGCCCGCGAGCACGCGGCCGTCGATGACGATCTTTTCGCCCGTATGCGCCGCAATCGTATCGCCCGCGCGCACCTGCTCGATCGGAATCTTGCGCTCGACGCCGTTCTCGACGCGCCAGACATAGCGCTGGTCGAGCGAAAGCAGGCCCGAAATCTGCGTGCGCGCACGCTCGGCGGCGTAGCTCGTCAGCATCTCGGCGCCATTCGAGAGTGTCAGGAGCGTCAGGCTCGACTCGGGCTTGCCTGCGAGCACGGACGCGATGACCGCCGTCGCCGTCAGCGTGTCGGCGTTGAGCGCATGTTCCTTGAGCGGCCCGCGGATGCCGTTCGTGATGAACTTTCGCGCGAGGAATACCGTCAGGAGGCTGCGCGCAATCTTCGTCGCAGCAAAGAGCTCTGGCGATGTCTTCCGGAGAATCTGCACGGCCGCAAAGCCCGCGAGCGACACGAGCGCGTCGCGGCGGTACTCGGCGAGGCGTTCGGCCGGCGTGACAGCCGCTTCCTGTGCCGCCTGCACGACGGCGATGATCTGCTGCTGGATTTCGCGTGCAGGCAGCGTGCCTGCGTACCAGATGCGCACCTGCTTTTCATCGACGAGCACGGCTTTCACCATGCGATAGCGGCGCAGCACCGCCGCGAGCTCCGAACGCTTCTCACGCGGCAGCGCGATTGGCAGATGATAGTTCAAACGTCCGTACATCATACGGTTCGCCATCCTCTCATCAGCGAGACGGCCCACCAGAGCATCTGCGAGCCCGAAGGATACTGCTTCGTCAGAATCATCTTGCGCAGGCCGCGCAGCAGGAAGACGAGGAACGCCGCCGAGCTCACATCGAGCCAGCCATGCGACACGCTCCGAATCCACGTCGAAAACGCCCGCACCGTGCCGCGCACGCTCTTCGTCAATGCGCCCGCATGCGCCTCAAGCGGCTGGGCAACGTCATCGACCGTGCGCTGCCAATCTTTCTTGAAGATGCTGTCGCGCAGAAAATCCTCGAGTACATCCATTTTCGCCTCATCGGCGGGGTCGTAGACGAAGAGCAGGCTGCCTGTCAGATCATTGGCCTCGATCTTCTTCAGGAAAGCGAGCTTGCTGAGCTTGTCTTCGAGCAGTGACGCGAGCTCCTGCGACATCGCCGCACGGTAGCGACGGCGTCCCGGCAGCTTGCTCACACAATGGAAGCCCGCCGTGAGATGCAGTGCTGCTGCTGCGCGGGCGCCATACTGCTGTGCCCGCACGCCTGCCGTGCGGACGCCCTGCGTAAGTCCCGGCACGGGATTCTGGAACCGCGGCATCGCCGCTCGGGACGGGCCGCTGAAAAACATCTTATATTCCTCGACCTTGCGAAGCTCCGCGTTCCGCCGCAGGACGGCGGGCTCGTACTTGATGAGAATCGAGCCCGTGACCGTGCTCGTCTCGGTGCTCGCAATCTCAGGGAACGCACCGAGCTGCGCCTGCACCTCGACTTCGAGCGCAGGGTTGCTGATGAGCTTCGACGAGCGCAGCCGCACACGCCCCGGCAGATAGGAGGAAATCTCGACGGAACGGATGAAGAGGTCAAGCTTCGATGTCGGAATCTGGAGGGTATTTATGAGATTCATTTTCACTACTCCTTTAGAAAGATAGGGCTGCCGCACGCATGATGAGCGGCAGCCCCACCTGGAAGCCGCAAGAAAAAAACTTATTTCTTTGCTTCCTGTGCTGCGATCAGATCCTCGAGCTCTTCCTTCTGGCGCTGGAGTTCCGCAATCGGAAGTTCAGCCGTCGGAGCTGCCGGCTGCATGGCGGCAAGCTGCTGCTCGCGCTCCTGCATGAAACGGTAGCCGAAGATGCCGGCGACAGCGCCGACTGCGAGGCCGATCCAAAAATCGGTTTTCTGGAACATGGGATTTCCCTCCTCTGACCATTTTTTCTGAAAAGGAAGCGCCGAGCGACGCGAGCGTCCCCCGGCGCTTCCTGCACAAAAGGGTTGGAATGATATTTAGTACCATTCCAACCCTTATAATAACAAAGAGCTATCACTTTGTCAATGAGAATCTTTTCTTTTCATCAATAAAAATCATTCTGTGCGCAGCGCACAAAAAACCTCCATGCATGAGCAGTTACATGGAGGTTTTTTGCTGTGTATTTAGTAGGAGAGCTTCTACGGGATGCCTTTCTTCATCCCCTCTTCGAAAGCCAAGTACAATATACCATAACTGGGAACAATTATCAATACTTTTTGGAAATATTTTTGAGATTTTTTCTCAATTATTCCAAGGACTTCACGAACGACGCGCCGAGCTCTTCGCAGGCGGCCGCGTCCGCATCCGTCGGGCCGTTCTCGACCACGAGGCCGTCGCGGAAGAGTTTCGCCCCGTCGGCCTTCGTGCGTTCTTCCCATGATTTCATCCATGCGCCGCCGCCCCAGCCGTACGAGCCGAAGAGCACGACGGGCACACCCTTGAGCTTTGATTCGATCGACGCGAAGAACGGCTCGAACGTTCCTTCTTCCAGCACTTCATCCCCCATGGCCGGGCATCCGAAGAAGAAGCCGTCATAATCCTTGATTTCATCCGCGCCGAACGAATCGACGGCGAAGAGCGGCGCCTCGGCCCCCGCTTTGCGCGTCCCACGCTGGATGGCCTTTGCCATTTCCTCTGTGTTGCCCGTGCCAGACCAATAGACGATTGCTGTTTTTGCCATAAAAATTTCCCCTTTCAACCTGCAACAACAAGATCTTCGAACCGCACGCCCGCTTCGAGCTTCTCACAGAACTCCTCGCTGCACGCCGCATATTGCGCGAAAAGCGCACGGGCAACGTCGGGATCGCCGTAGACTTTCCAGTAGCCCTCGAGTGCGCAGTCCCTGCCGTGGTGTTCGATGAAGCCGCGGACATCCTCGGGCGGATAGCCGAGGAACAAGCCGATCTCGTGCGGGAAGGCTTTGCGGAGCTCCATGCGCCGCTGGAGCTCTGCGAGCAGCGCCGCAAGCGGCGCGTCTGCATCATAGCCGCGCTCGGCGAGGAGCTTGCGCGCCTCGGGACGCTTCACACAGCGGGCGAGGCGCCGCGCCCGATAAAACAGCAGGAGCACATACTCCTCCCCTTCCGCGAGGCGGAGCACGGAAATGCCCTTGCAATGGAAGCACGGCAGAAACGAGGCGAGCATCGCATCGAAATCATCGAACTGGCTCTTGCGGAACGACAGCAGCACGGCAGGCTTCTCCCCGGCAAACGTCGGCGCTCCATGAAGCCCGAGCAGCGACTCAAAACATTCTCGGCTCATCGGCATCGCATCCTTTTCTGTGTTTACAAATGAGAATATTTATCTTTTATATGGATATTATACTGCAAACAGTTCTCATTTACAAGTCAAAAAAGACGGCCGTTGCCAAAAGCAACAGCCGCATACGAGGATTCTTTTTCAGCTTTTCGTGATGGCAACGACCTCATAGCCGCTGCCTGCCAGCGCCGTGCGGATCTCGTCGTCGCTGACGTCGCGCGTCATCTTCACCGTTGCCTGGTTGCGATGGAGATTGACTTTCGCGGCCGCGCCGTCGATGTCATCAAGCAGCATTTCGACGCGGTTCTTGCAGTTGCCGCACATCATGCCCGAAATCTCTACGACTTTCTCGCCGACAATGGGGCCGTTGAGCTTCTTCTCCGGCACTTTCGGCTGCTCCGTGCCGCAGCAGCTCGTCTCGCCATGAAACAGCTTGTAGACATGCTTCGCCGCGATGCCCAGGCAGGCGAGGACGACGAGGCCGACGATGATGGTGCTCATAATGAAAATCATCCTCCTTCTCTTTTCTGTTATACAGCTGGTGAGAAGGAATGTCAATAAAAAAGTTCCGTGGATGCATTTCGCACCCGCGGAACTTACGTTTCAGAATATTGTCGTGCCGTACAGGGGACTCCCCCTGCCACTTCGTGGCCCTCCCCCCTCTGGGAAGGGGGCTATTTTAGCACGTATGGCACTTCTCGTAGATGCCGGCTTTCTTCAGCGTCTTGACGACGGTCTCGCCGATGTGGGCGACCGTGTCGGCGACTTCGATGCCGACGGCGTTCAGAGCCTTGATCTTGTCAGCTGCCGTGCCTTTGCCGCCGCTGATGATGGCGCCTGCATGGCCCATGCGTTTGCCCGGAGGCGCCTGACGGCCAGCAATGAAGGCCGTGACCGGCTTGTCCGGCATGTTCTCTTTGATCCACTTTGCGGCATCTTCTTCGGCCGTGCCGCCGATTTCGCCGATCATGAGGACGGAGAGCGTGTCAGGGTCGTTCTTGAAGGCTTCGAGCGCATCGATGAAGTCCGTGCCCTTGACCGGATCGCCGCCAATGCCGATGGCCGTCGTCTGGCCGATGCCGGCAGCAGTGAGCTGGAACGTTGCTTCATACGTCAGGGTGCCGGAGCGGCTGATGACGCCGACATGGCCCTTCTTATGGATGTAGCCCGGGATGATGCCGAGCTTTGCTTCGTCCGTCGTGAGGATGCCCGGGCAGTTCGGCCCGATGAGGCGCGTCTTCTTGCCTTCCATGTAGCGGCGCACGCGGATCATGTCCTGCACAGGGATGTGCTCCGTAATGCAGACGACGAGGTCGAGCTCTGCATCGACAGCCTCGAGGATGGAGTCTGCTGCGAATTTCGCAGGAACGAAGATGACGGATGCCGTTGCGCCCGTCGCCTCGACAGCGTCGCGCACCGTGTTGAAGACGGGGACGCCGCAAGCCGTCTGGCCAGCCTTGCCCGGCGTGACGCCGCCGACGACTTTCGTGCCGTAATCAATCATCTGCTGTGCATGGAACGAGGCAGCTTTGCCCGTGATGCCCTGGACGATGACTTTGGTATCTTTATTGACGTAAATTCCCATTTTTGTAAGCCCTCCTCACGCCTGCTCTGCTTCTTTGACGAGTTTCACGACGGTCTCGGCGCCGCCTTCCATCGTCGGTGCCATGATAACGTTCTTGATCGGCGTGTCTTTCAGGATCTGACGGCCGCGCTCGACGTTCGTGCCTTCGAGGCGGACGACGACCGGAACCGGCAGGGACTTGCCATCCTCGGAGATGATCTTCGCTGCATCGACGATGCCCTGTGCAACGAGGTCGCACTTGTTGATGCCGCCGAAGATGTTGACGAAGATGCCTTTTGCCTGGCCGCCATCGAGCATGATGCGGAATGCTGCCGCAATCTTCTCCGGCGTGGAGTCGCCGCCGACATCGAGGAAGTTCGCCGGCTCGCCGCCGTAGAACTTGATGATGTCGACCGTTGCCATCGCGAGGCCGGCGCCATTGACCATGCAGGCGACGTCGCCGCCGAGGTTGACGTAGTTCAGGCCCTCTTTTGCTGCAGCGAGCTCTTTCGGGTCTTCCTCCGTCACGTCGCGGAGTTCTTCGACATCCGGATGACGGAAGAGGCCGCTGTCGTCAAAGTTCAGCTTTGCATCGAGCGCGACAACGTCGAGCTCCTTCGTGACGACGAGCGGGTTGATCTCGGCGAGGCTGCAATCCTTGCCGACAAAGGCATTGTAGAGGCAGCCCATGAGCTTCGTTGCCTTGCGGATGGCTTCCTTCGGCAGGTGCAGGCCATACGCCATGCGTTGTGCCTGGAACGGTGCGAGGCCGATGGCCGGATCGATCGTCTCCGTCAGGATCTTCTCCGGCATCTCTGCTGCGACTTTCTCAATCTCCATGCCGCCTTCTTCCGAACCCATCATGACGACGCGGCTCGACTTGCGGTCAACGACGAACGAGAGGTAATACTCTTTCTGGATGTTCGAGCCAGCCTCGATGAGCAGGCGATGGACCTCCTTGCCCTGCGGGCCCGTCTGCTTCGTGACGAGCGTCTTGCCGAGCAGCTCTTTCGCATACTGCCGGACTTCGTCTTCCGTCTTTGCGATCTTGACGCCGCCCGCTTTGCCGCGGCCGCCTGCGTGGATCTGTGCTTTGACGACGACGACCGGCGTGCCAAGCTTCTTGGCGTTCTCGACGGCTTCGTCGACGGAGAAGGCCGGATAGCCTTCCGGCACATTGACCCCGTAGGATCTCAGGATGGCCTTGCTCTGGTACTCATGGATGTTCATTTCTTGTCCCCCTTGCTATAGGCTTCCAATTCTTGCGCTGCCCCCGGCAGCAGAGAGTGTGTGATGTATATTGTATATGTGGGCAGGACGCAAAGCGCCTGCGGCTTCCAAAGTTATTTATCCCCGAGGACGAAGACCGTCTGGGCCTCCCAAGTATCGCCCTTCTTGAGGAGCGGCTGCGGGAAGTTCGGGTTCGCCGGCGAGTTCGGGAAATACTGCGTCTCGAAGCAGAAGCCCGAACGGCGCTCGAATTTCGTGCCGCCCTTGCCGACCTGCCCATCGAGGAAGTTGCCCGTGTAGAACTGCAGGCCCGGCTGCGTCGTGTAGCACGTCAGCGTGAGGCCGGTCTTGTCGGACTCGGCATAAGCTGCCTTGTGGAGCTTGCCGTCGTTGTAGTCGATCGGGCAGTGGATGTCGAAGCCGAACATGCCCGGCTTCAACTCGCTCTCGGCAGGGTCGCCGCGCAGCACCCAGTTGTGGTCGTAGCCGTGGCCCATCTGGAGCTCGTCGAAATCATCGTCGATATGGTCGCCGATGCGCGTGAGCTGACGGAGATCCATCGGCGTGCCAGCGACATCGAGGATGCGGCCGTCCGGCAGCGACTCGCTGTCGGCCCAGGTGTACTTGTCGGCGAAAATCTGGACTTTCTGATCGAGCACGGGGCCGCCCGCGAAGCCATCGAGGTTGAAGTACGAATGGTTCGTGAGGTTGATGATCGTATCCTGGTCGGACACGGCCTCGTAGCGGATGGAAAGCTCGTTGTCATTCGAAAGCGCGTACGTGACGGCAACCTTCATGTTGCCGGGATAGCCGCCCTCGCCATCGGGGCTCTCGAGCGTGAATTTCACGCCCGTGTCCGTCTCCTCAGCATCCCAGACCTTGTTGTGGAAGCCCGGATTGCCGCCGTGGATGTGGTTCTGCATGTGGCTGCCCGTATTGAGGTCGAGCTGGTACGTCTTTCCACCGATCGTGACCTTGCCGCCCGCAATGCGGTTTGCATGACGGCCGACGATGCCGCCCATGCTCGTATCGTCCTTTTCGTAGTCCGCACCCGTGTCATAGCCGAGCACGACATCGACGAACTTGCCATCCTTGTCCATCTTGCGCCACTTCACGAGGCGGGCGCCGTACGTCGTGATGGAAGCCTCGGTTCCCTTCGTGTTTCGCAGCGTGTAGAGGAACACCTCTGTGCCATCGCTGAGCTTGCCGAATGCTTCCTTCCGAATCTTCGCCATCAAAAGAACCTCCCCGAGTTGCACGAAATTGCGCAACAATTGTTTATAATTGCTACCATTTTGGAACAATTTATAGTTCCAGTTTACCGCGTGCGAAAACGTTTGTCAATGGTAAATCCATGGTAAATCGATATAAATAAGAACTATCTTCCATAGGCCGACCGCATGACGCCTGGGAGCGCACATCCATGCATTCCGAATGGTCATCTGAGCCGCGATACATCGATGGCAGAGAGGTCGTCCACGATGACGTCAGCACGCGAAAGATCCTGCGCGCCCGAATGCGGGCTGCGGAAGCCGATGCAACGCATGCCCGCGCCTTTCGCCGCCGCAACGCCGGCCGCCGTATCCTCGAGCACCGTGCAGGCAGAGGGCAAGACGTCAAGCGCCTCGGCGCTCAGGCGGTAGATGGCAGGATCCGGCTTGCTCTTCGGCAGGTCGGCACCAGAAATGACCGACGCGAACGTATCCTCGAGCTGCCACTCCCGCAGGATGGCATCGACGACACGTCGCCACGAACTCGTCGCGAGCGCCAGCGGCACGCCCGCCTCCTGCAGACGCCCGATCAAAGCGAGGCTGCCCGGAATCGGCGCGAGCGCTCCTTCCTCGACGAGCTCGAGATAGCGGTGGTGCTTGTAGTCCGCAATCTCCTCCGCCGTCACATCCGTGCGATGCTCCCGCGCGAGCACATCCGAAAAAATATCCGCACTCGTGCGCCCCATGTACTGCTCGAGCTCCCCTGCATCGAAATGCAGCCCAAAATGCTCAAACGTCTCCATCTTCACGCGGCTGTGCAACGGCTCGCTGTCCACAATGACGCCGTCCATATCAAAGATAAATGCTTTCACGCCTTGCCGTTCTCCTCTTCTTTCAATAATTTCCAGAATGCCGCCTGCGGCATGGGGCGGGCAAAGTGGTAGCCTTGCATGCGGTCGCAGCCGATGGTTTCGAGGTAGGCGACCTGCTCGTCCGTTTCGACGCCTTCGACGACGAAGTCGGTCTCGATGGCGCGGACGGTCTGCACGACGCCTTTGAGGATGGCGCGGGCACGGTCTTCATTGCCGCCCTTCAGGAAGCGCATGTCAAGCTTGACGACGTCGACGGGCAGGTCTTTGAGCACGCGCAGCGACGAGGTGCCGCTGCCGAAGTTGTCCATGATGACAATGAAGCCGCGCTCGCGGAACTCGCCGATGGCCTGCGCGATCTGCTTCGGGTTCTCCGTGTACGACTGCTCCGTGACTTCGAGCTGGATCATCCAGGCCTCGAGCTCATAGCGGCGCAGGAGCTCCGTCAGGAAGTCGAGCAGGCCGTGGTTGTAGAAATTCAGCCGCGAGAC
Organism: uncultured Veillonellaceae bacterium; assembly: GCA_900315575.1. Lineage (GTDB taxonomy): Bacteria > Bacillota > Negativicutes > Selenomonadales > Selenomonadaceae > Selenomonas_C. Next base: position 3,620 of record OMZR01000097.1, on the reverse strand, counting down.
ATTGACGGAAACCGGCGTCACATGGCCGTACTGTTCTTTTTCCGCTGCGAGGAATTTCGCGACCTCTTCCCAGACGTAGCGGTCGAGGCGCACGATGAAGCCGTTGTGCTCGAACAGCGGGATGAAGAGGCTCGGCGAAATGAGGCCTTCGGACGGGTGCTGCCAGCGCACGAGGCCCTCGGCCTGGAGAATCTTTCCTTCTTTGGCGCTGTAGACGGGCTGGAAATAGACCTCGAACTGCCGCTCCTGCAGCGCGAACTCCATGTCTCTGAGAATCATCTGCTCATGCAGCATCCGCTCGCGCATTTTCGAATCATAGGTGTAGACGCGCTGCAAATGGCTGCCATGCACCTGCCGCTCGGCGAAGCGCGCACGGTCGATCATCTGATCGACGGGCAGGTAGATGTTCTCGACAGGATAGACACCCGCATAAAAAAGCACATTGTGCATGATGCCGAGCGACTGGATCGTGCTGTCGAGCCCCTGAATCAGCATGTCGGCAGGAACGCTGCCGCGCGGCAGACAGAGGACGAAATGGTCGGTCTCGAGCCGCCCGCAGGTGCCGAGGTTCCCGGCCGCCGCCTGCAGGTAGAATGCCGCTGTTTTCAGGATCAGGTTGCCCGTCTCGACATGGAACAAGTCGTTGATGACGCCGAACGCTTCGATGTCGAAGTAAATGATGTCGTAGGCCGTCGTCTCATGTTCCTGCAGCAGCGCGGCCGTCCGCTGGTAGAACGTCTCGCGGTTGTAGATGCCCGTCAGGCGGTCTTCCTCAATGGAGCGGTGCATCTCGATGAGCTGCTGGTCTTTTGCCGCCTGCACGGCTTTGCGCCACTCGTTTTCCACCTGCGCGATGACATTGCGCACGCGGCGGCGCACGAGGCGCAGGTTGAACGGCTTCGTCACGAAGTCCGACGCGCCCATCTCGAGAGCGCGCGCCTGTCCGTCATGGTCGCCCATCGTCGTCATGGCGATGACGGGCAGCTCGACGAACGTGTCGTGGCAGCGCAGGTAGGCAAGCACCTCAAAGCCGTCTATGACGGGCATGACGAGGTCGAGCAGCACGATGCTCACATCCCGCGTGCGGAGTTTTTCGAGCGCCTCCTGCCCGTTCGCCGCCTCGATGACCTCGAAGCTGTCTGAAAAGATCTGCCGCAGGAGCGTGCGGTTGATTTCCGCATCGTCCACGACGAGCATCCCCTGTTTTCCCTTCACCGAAATCGCCTTCCTCTATGCTGTAACGCTGACGCGACACTTGCTTGATGGTTATATTCCACAAAGAAGGGCCGTTTCCCTGCTAAGAGAAACGGCCCTTTGAAAATCTTCTGTGGATATTTGCGTTCTTTTCTGTCACGCCTTCGGGATGTACTTCTTGAGCTTTTCCTTGATGGCATCTTCCTTCATGCCGAGCAGCAGGCACGTCTGCACGGTCTGCTCGAACCGGTTTTCGGGGATGTCATTCTCCTTCGCATAAGCCTCCAGATGTTCATACGTCTCGCGCCAAGCTTCTTTGATCTTCATTTTCTTCAGCATGGGAGTGCCTCCTCGTTTTGGTGGAAATCCGAATTGATTCGATGCTTGTATTATAATATAAAAGATATGGCTTTTCAAGTTAAAAATAATGCCCGCTGCATTTCTGCAGCAGGCATTTGCTGATGAGAGGGAAAACGCGAAGGCGTCAGCCTTTCTTCAATGTTTCTTTTTCGATGCAATAGCTGTTGTGCTTCGTGACTTTCGCGCAATAGCCGGGCAGGACGACGATCGTGGTCGTCGGCTCTTCGATGATGGCAGGGCCGTGGACGGTGATGCCGTAGTACAGGCGGTCGCCGTGGAAGACCGGCGTCATCTTGAGGTCGTCGTATTCCTTGAAAAAGACCTTGCGGAACGACGAGGAGAGGCCTTCTTCATAGGCAAGGTCGCGGTTTTCCGGCAGCTTCGCCTCGGGCAGGACAGCTTCGCGCTCGTGCTTGCCGATGGCCTTGACACGCCACGTCACGCACTCGATGTACGTGTTGTCGCGGATGGAGAACGTGCGCTCGTGCTCTTTGTGGAATGCTTCTTCCATCGCCTGGACGCCAGTCGGCGTGATCGTGAAATCGTCATTCACGAACGGCGTGATGTTCACCGGCAGTTCGTAGACCTGGAACGGATAATGCGCTTCCATATAGACTTCGATGCGCTGCTGTGCCGGCGCAATCTTGTTGCGCGCAAAGAATTTCTCTGCCTGGCCGCGCAGGGACTTGAGGACTTTTGCGACGCCCTCGAAATCGAACTGCGCCGTCGTCGTGTAATGGCTGCCGCTGTACTCGGAGACGATGTCGGAGAACAGGCCGCCCGCTGCCGAGAGGCCGCCCGCCGTGCGCGGAATGAGCAGGTGCTGCATCTCGAGGCCCTCGGCGAGCGCGATGGCGTGGAGGCCGCAGGCGCCGCCGCCCGCGACCATGGCATACGAGCGCGGGTCGATGCCCTGCCAGATCGTGATGTCCTTGATGGCAGAAATCATGTTGACATTGACGGTCGCCCAGATGGAGTACGCCGCCTCCATGACCGTGATGCCGAGCGGCTCGGCGACGTGCTTCTTGATGGCTTCGCGCGCGAGCTCGGGGTAGAGTTTCATGCGGCCGTCGTTGAAGAAATCCGGATTCAGGTAGCCGAGCACGCAGTTTGCGTCCGTGACGGTCGGCAGCGTGCCGCCGCGGTTGTAGCAGGCAGGGCCCGGCACGGAGCCGGCGCTCCGCGGGCCGACGCGGAGCATGCCACCATTGTCGACCCAGGCGATGGAGCCGCCGCCCGCGCCGATGCTGTGGACGTTGACGCGCGAGATGCCGGGGATTTCATCGCCGATGATGGCTTCTTTCGAGACGGAGATTTCGTCATTGATGACGCAGCTGACGTCGAACGTCGTGCCGCCCATATCGAGCACGACGGCGTTCTGTTCGTCGAGATCTTCCTCCGCGTATTTGCGGCCGGCGACCGGTGCCATGGACGGGCCGGAATCGACGGAGTACAGCGGGCGGTTCACGATCTCGTTCGTGCTCATGACGCCGCCGGCAGCATTGAGCATGCCGACCTTGCCGACAAAGCCTGCGTCGTTCAGGCGGCCGTTGAGGTCGTTTGCATAGCTCGAGATGAGCTTGCGGAGCGAAGCGTCCATCGCGGCCGAGACCCAGCGGCGGTATTCGCGGTTGCTCGGATTCACTTCAGACGAGAGCACGACCGTGACGTCGGGCCAGACTTCGTGGATGAGCTCGGCGGCGCGCTGCTCGTGCGCAGGATTGACTGTCGACCAGAGGAAGCAGACAGCGATGGCTTCGACATTGTAGCCTTTGAGCTTGCGCGTCTGTGCCTTCACGGCTTCCTCGTCGAGCGGCGTGTCGATGCCGCCTTCGGAATTGATGCGCTCTTTGACCGGAAGCGTCAGATAGCGCGGCACGAACGGCTCCGGGTAGTCAAGGAACATATCGAACGGGTTCTTGTTCGGCCCCTCGCGGAACAGGAACACATCGCGGAAGCCCTCAGTACAGAGGATGCCGACCTTGCCGCATTTCTTCTCGACAACGGCATTCGTCGCAATCGTCGAGCCATGCGTGAACATGCCGGCATTCACGACGCTGATGTCC
>OMZR01000046.1 GCA_900315575.1 uncultured Veillonellaceae bacterium | reverse complement strand
GGCGATGCGCATATGAAGCGCCGCCTGTTCACGAATGCCATCAAGCAGGAAGTCGTCGAGAATCCCGAGATCCTCCGCGAAGCTGTGCACGACGAAGACCGCGAGATCACATACTACGCCGTCTCGATGATGACGGCGCGCATGGGCAAGGTCGCCGACGACATCGACACCGTGGAGCAGGCGCTCGCAGAGGGGAAAGAGGAAGACCGTGCGGCCAATCTCGCACGCTATGCAGACCTGCTCGAAGATTATCTGAAGAATGGCTATGGCGATGCGGATGGCCGCGCGAAGAAGGAACGGCAGCTCATCGACACCCTCGCAGAACTCGTGCGCCTCGAACCCGATGACGATGATGTCAGGAAGCAGCAAGTCCGCACGCTGATCCGTGCAAAAGCATTTGATGAGGCGCGCGCGGCCTGCGCAGCCTATGCAGCAGCGCGGCCGGAGACGGAAGGCCCCGTCTACCTGCGCCTCATGCTCGCAGCCGCCGAGCGCGATGACGCGGGCGTCCGCACGGCCGTCAAAGAACTGCGCGCGCTGCCCGTGCGCCTGTCGCCTGAGGCGCTGACCGCCATCCGTTATTGGGGAGGAGAAGCAACGAATGAATAAACGTCACATCGTCCTGCTCTTCCTGTTCGTGGCGTTCCTCGGCTGCTTCTTCCAGTACGCGCGCCTCGATGGCTTCCTCCATCTCGGCGCCGTGCAGAACAGCAGCACAGCGAGCACGCCGGAAAAAGAGGAAGATGCATGGGCGGATGCTGACAGCGTTCTTCGCGATCACTATGTCATCCTCTACGATCCGACGGACGTGCCGAGCATGTACGCGCGGCACAATGCGGAAAAGATGCTTGATGAGCAGAAAAAATCGTATGAGAGCCATCCGTTGTATGAAGAATCACTCGATATCCCAGAAGATACGCGCGGCGTCATCCTCGCGACGGGACGCCTCGGCGCCATCGCTGCGATGCCGGACGTGCTCGACTACGTCGCGGGTGGCGGCACGGCCGTGCTTTTGCAGCATGTGGATGCGCGTCGTGAGGAAATTCCTGAAGAAACGCTTGCAGCTTTTGGCATTGACGAGATTGAAAACACTGAAGAGGAAATTGAGGCACCAGGCGTTCATTTTCTCACGGACTTTGTGATTGGAGCGAAAGACCAATCTTTTGAAAAAGGAAAGGTTTATGGGACAACCGCTATGCAGCTGAATCTTTCCGATGATGATGAAATCGAAGCGGAAAGCGTTACGGGGGTACCCATCATTTGGAACCATGATTATGGTGATGGAAAGACCTATTCCTTCAACGGCGTCGAGCGCGATGACAAGACGAACGAGGGCTTTCTCGCGGCCATGATTTCGCACTGCGGCGAGGATAGCATCTATCCGGTCGTCGGCGTCAAGCTGTTCTTCATCGACGATTTCCCTGCGCCGACGCCGGAGGGCGATTTCTCGAAGATCTACGACGAGACCGGCCTTTCCACGGCGGATTTCTACCGTGAGGAATGGTGGCCGTGGATGCTCGACAATGCCAAGAAGTATCATCTGAAGTACACAGGCCTCATCATCGAGACGTATGGCAACCAGGTCAAAGGGCCGTTTCATGAGCTCTCGGGACGCTCGGCGCGCGACAATGTCGTCATCTATGGCCGCGAGCTCCTGAAGGCGGGCGGCGAGCTCGGCCTGCATGGCTACAACCATCAGTCGCTCGCCGTCGCAGGCTACAATCAGGACAAGCTCGGCTATGTGCCTTGGGAGAACGAGGATGACATGATCGAGGCGACGAAGGAGCTCTACCGTTATGTCAAGAGCCTCTATCCCGACTACGAGTTCCGCGTCTACGTGCCGCCTTCCGACATCCTGAGCCCCGAGGGTTACGATGCGGTCAAGAAGGCTGTGCCGACCGTCAAGATCATGTCGTCGCTCTATGACGGACTGCCAAGTGAGAAAGCATTCTATCAGGACTACAAGCGCAACGAGGACGGCTCGTATGAGATTCCGCGCATCTCGTCTGGCTACGTGCCGGACAGCTTCATGCGCTGGTCGGTCTACAGCCTCATCAACCACCTCGGCGTCTTCTCGCATTTCGTCCATCCCGACGAGATGTTTTATGCGGAGAGCGCCGACAAGTCGTGGGCGGACATGAAGGAAGGCATGACGGCATTCCTGACGGAGATCGACGAGCACTATCCCTGGCTGACGCCCGTCACGGCGTCGGAGAGCATGCCGTATTTCAATGATTTTTTCGACCTCGACTACCGCGTCGTGCGAAAGCCGGATTCCTTCGAGCTCCATTGCTGGAACCACAGCGGCGAAGTGCGCTTTCTGTTGCGTTCGGAAAAAGAACTCGACCACGCCGAAGGCTGTACGGCCGAGCTCGTCGATGAGGACGTCTATCTCATCCGCATGACGGGCGACAGCGCGAAGCTCGTCTGGAAGGGGGCATCGTCATGAAAGTCTGCCTGCTGACCGAGGGCTCGTATCCTTACGTCGTCGGCGGCGTCGCGTCATGGGTGCAGATGCTCATGGAGGGCCAGCCGGACGTCGAGTTCGTCATCTATTCCATCGGCGCCGAGTCGAAAGACCGCGGTCATTTCAAGTACAAGCTGCCGAAGAACTGCACGGGCGTGCAGGAAGTCTTCCTCGACGAGATCCTTGCCTTGCCGTCGCGCGGCATGCGCGAGAATGTGCTGACCGAGGCGCAGCGCGAGACGCTCTACGATCTCGTCGTCGGCGAAAAGCCCATCGACCTCGCGGCACTCATCGACATCTTCCGCCAGAAGAAGTGGAAGAGCCCGCTGGACATCTTCATGGCGAGCGATTTCTTCGACGTCATCCAGCGCGTCTATCGCGAGCGCTTCGATTATCTGCCGTTCACGGATTATTTCTGGACGATGCGCTCGATGCTGCTGCCGCTCTTTTATCTCTTGCAGCAGGATCTGCCAGAGGCCGACGTCTACCACAGCGTCGCGACGGGCTACTGCGGCGTCGTCGGCGGCGTGGCGGCGACGGTGTACAAAAAGCCGTTCATGATCACGGAGCACGGCATCTACTCGCGCGAGCGCGAGGCCGAGATCATCAAGAGCGACTGGGCGAAAGGCGATTTCAAGTCCGTCTGGATCCAGTACTTCTACCACCTCGCAAAGCTCGCCTATGAGGCGGCCGACCATGTCTATACGCTGTTCGAGCTCAATGCGAAGATCGAGCGCGACCTCGGCTGCGCGTCGGAAAAGATCGGCATCGTGCCAAATGGCGTCCACATGGAGCGCTTTGCAGGCATCGCGCCGCTCGAGGATCACGGCGGCCCCATCACGATCGGCGCCGTCGTGCGCGTCGTGCCGATCAAGGATATCGTGACGCTCTTGCGCGCCTTCTTCCTCGTGCAGCAGGAGCTGCCGGACGCGAAACTCTACGTCATGGGCAACCTCGAAGAAGACCCCGACTACGTCGCGCTCGCGCGGCGCACGGCGAAGACGCTCGGCCTCCGGAATGTGGAATTTACGGGTTCCATCAATGTCGTCGAGTACCTGCCGCGCATGGACATCCTCGTGCTGTCGAGCATCAGCGAAGGCCAGCCGCTCTCCGTGCTCGAAGGCTTTTCCGCGCATCGGCCGTATGTGACGACGGACGTCGGCTGTTGCCGCGAGCTCATCTATGGCGACAGCCAGGACGACCTCGGCACGGCCGGTGCTGTCGTCGCGCCGATGGACTACGAGGCCATGGCGGAGGAAATCGTGCGCCTCGCGCGCGACTATGAGCTGCGCCGCGACATGGCGACCATCGGCTACGAGCGCACGAAGCGCTATTACACGTACGAGCGCTTCATCACGTCATATCAGAAGATCTACGAGCAGGAAAGGAGGCTGGGCGGATGGCAGGCGTCGGATTCGAACTGAAGAAACTCTTCCATGCGCGCACGGCGACAGGGCATCTGCGCGCGTTCTCGTACTCGGCCATCATCACGTCGGGGCCGTTCCTGCTGCTGACGGGCATGGTGCTCGGCATCCAGATGCTGTTCGCGCTGACGGGCGTTTCAGATGAAGAGCAGGGACTCTTCGTCGCGTCCGTCGTCTATGCGTTCGTGTTCTCGCAGATCCTTTCGAGCGGCTTCACGATGGTCATCACGCGCTATCTGGCAGACTGCCTGTCCGTCGAGTATTATGAAGACGTGACGGGCTCGCTGTTCGGACTCATTTCCATTCTCCTGACGATCGGCGCCATCGTGGCCATCGCGTTTTTCCATGGGACGCCGCTCTCGCTGTTCACGGAGGCGCTCGCGTATACGTTCTTCCTCGAGCTCCTGATTGTCTGGGTTGAGAGCGTCTACCTCACGGCCGTCAAGAATTTCCGCCGTCTTATCATGGGCTTCGCCATCGGTGCCGCGCTGTCTGTCGCCAGCGCGTTCGTACTGCTCGCGAGTCGGCTCGTCGGCGCGGCCGACGCGGGACTCCTCGCCGTCGACATCGGCATGGGCTTTCTCGCGACGCTGTTCCTCATCCATATCGTCAGCTATTTCGGCCTGCCGAAGCATGGGCTGAACTTCTCGTTCCTGCCGTATTATGAAAAGCATTGGCGGCTGTTCCTCGCGTCGCTCTGCTACACGCTCGGCCTGTTTCTGCCGAACATCCTGATCTGGCAGGGGCCGTGGGGCGTCGTCGTTGCGGGTACGTATGTCTATGCGCCGATGTATGACGTCGTGACATTCTATGCGTTCTTGTCTCTGCTGCCGCTCATGACGCTCTTCGTCGTGGCCGTCGAGACGCGCTTTTATGAGAAATACGCCGCGTATTTCGACGCCATCACGCGGCGCGGCAACTTGCGCGAAATCGAGGACGCGCGGCGGGATCTCATCTACACGCTCTGGTTCGAGCTGCGGCAGGTCGTCGAGTTCCAGTTTTTGTTCACGCTGATCTTCCTCGCGCTCGGCGGATACCTGCTGACGTTTGGCGGGCTCGATTTCAATGCGTCGAACATGTATGACGTGCTGCTGTTCGCGGCGTTCTTCACGGGCATCTACCAGCTCGTGTTCATCCTGCTGACGTATTTCGACATCCAGACATCCGTGCTGCGCGTCGGGCTCGTCTTCGTGCTCGGCAATGCCGTGTTCGGCCTCTTGGGGCTCTGGGTGTTTGGCGTGAAGAGTTATGGCTTCACGTTCTTCCTCGCGGCAGGGCTCGCTCTCTTTGCCGCATGGCAGGAGCTCTCGCATTTCGCGCGGCGCATCGACTACTGCGTGTTCTGCGCGCAGCCGGTGTTCTATCGCGCGGCGGACGGGCCGCTGACGAAGCTCGCGCGGCGGCTCTCGGGCGGCCAGGTCATCGACCTCGAGCGGCTGGCCGAGGAAAAAATGAAACAGAAGGGAGGCGAGAGATCATGAGACTTTCGAGAAAGCGGGCGCGCCGCATCGCGGAAGAACGCGCAAAAGAAGAAGCGCAGGCACGCGCGGAAGCCGAGCGGGCGGCAAAAGCGGCCGCTGCCGCGCAGGCGCGCTACGAAGCGGCCTGCAAAGGCGCTACGATGCCGTCGCGCCGCTATCCGCACAGCCGCCGCCAGAACCGGCGCACGCGCCGCGCCTATCTGCTCGAAAAAGCGCGCGCGCATTTCGCGCGGCAGGCGGCCATGACGGCAGCGTTCTCCACGGCCTGCCTCACGCGCCTCTTGGGCACGGCGTCGGCAGGCTACCACGATCCGATGCACGACGTCGCGAGCGAGTTCGAGAGCCTGCGCGACGAGCGCGATGAGATCCGGAACGCGCAGGCGGCGCGGCAGTATCTCCAGGCGGCACGCGAGTCGCTCGCGAACGCACGCCATGACCTCGCCGATGCGACGGCTGCTGTCGCCGATGCACAGACCTCCGTCGCCGATGCGACGAAGAATCTCGCAGACAGCCAGCAGGCGCTCGCGCAGACCAAGGAATACCTGAGGAATGCCCGCGCCGTCAGCGCCCAGCGGACGCGCGAGGCCATCGCGGCGCAGCAGGCGGCCTACGACTACCTGCAGGAACTCTACGCGCGGCAGGCCATGGTTGACCAGCTGTCGGCGGAGCAGGCCAGCCTTGAAGCGCAGGTCGACGCGGCTTCCGAAGGTTATGCGAGTGCAGGCCGTGCCTATCAGGAGGCCTCGAACCGCGAAGCTGCCGTACAGAAAGCCCTCGCCGAAGTCGGCTATGAGCAGAACCGTCTGACGGAAGCCATCCGCCTCGCAGATGAATACACGGCAGCCCATGGCGCAACAGAAGACGCCGGCCGTGTCGCTGAAGAAGCTGCGGCGAATGCTGACGCCGTATCGGCCCGACTCGACGAAGTCTCCGCAGCGCTCGACGACGCCGAAGCCTCGCTCGATGAGGCGCAGGCGTACCTCGAAGAACTCGAGGACGCGCGGCGGGACGCCGAGGAAGCCGAAGCTGAGGCTCGCGCCGACGAACGCGAAGTCGAGCAGGACGAACAAGAAGCCGAGCGCTACGTCGCCGAGAGCGAAAAAAGCCTCGACGAGGCGCATGCCTATGAAGCGGATGCGCACAAATGGGAACAAGAGGCAAAGCAGCTCGTCGCCGACGCGGCGCAGGACGAAGAAGAGACGGCACGCAACCTCTGGCAGATCGGCACGGGCGCGGGCATGCAGATGGGCATCGAGTACGCGCACGTGAAAGGCGAGGAGCGGGGGACGGCACACAATCCAGACGGTTACGCAGAACGTTTTTCCTTACCGCATCGCGGCCATCAGCTGTTCTTCCCGTTTTCCGTCTACGATACGGAGCGCCTCGATCCCTACCCGGGGAGCGAAAACGTCACGGCCGACGGCTGGCCGCATGGACAGACGCGCCACCAGCTCGACCTCGGCATCAGCACGGGCTGGCTCAGTTCGCGTGCCGGTGTCCTGCCGCTGAATGACGATGGCCCACAGGTGCACGAAGATGGCGGCTCGTCCGGCCTCATCGACACGACCGTCTTCGCCACGTATCACAACGATCACCCGATCGGCAGCACGCGCTACGGCCTCATCATCAGCATGCCGACGGGGCAGAGCCGTTTTTATCAGAGCGCGCTCGTGCCGAAAGGCCTCGGCCTGTTTGAAGACTTCGGCAACGGCTGGCAGTTCGCGCCAAACATCGAGACCATCTATCGCGCGACGGAACGCGACAGCGTCAGCGCACGCCTCGCGTATATCATCCGCCGCTCATACAATTTTTCCCGCGAATTCCCAGCGGCACGCACGGATCCCGGCAACCAGACGACGCTCGACCTCTCGTACCGCCATATCGGCGAGCAGCATCAGCTCCATGCCTGGGCGACGCTGATTTCGACGGAGCGCACGACGCAGGATCAGCCCGCCCCGGACGAGGAGGGGAACTGGCGCATCTCGCCGCACAAAGTGCATTACCGCGAAGGCGAAGAATTCGAACTCGGTGCCGCCGCGAACTGGCAAGTCACTCCGAAAGACGAACTCGGCCTCTTCGGCAGCTACGGCCATGCGATGCGCGCCAGAGGCATTTCCCCCGGCAGGGCGACCGACACCGCCGAACTCGCCGTCAGCCTGCACCACCAGATGACGCCGCGCCTCTCATGGGAAGGCATCGCGAGCTACTGCCACTCCACGACGGGCTACAACTCCCTCTACATCGACGAAGACGGCTGGAACAACGACCCCTGGGATCGCTGGTCCCTCCTTGGCGTCCTCGACTGGAAAGTCACAGACTACGACCGTCTGACCCTGAACATCGAACGCTACCTCCGCCATGGCCTCAGCGAAGCCGACTACCAAGGCTATGCCGTCGCCCTCTGGTACTCGCGCTCGTTCTGACGAGCGCATGGCTCCCTCTCAGAGGGAGCTGTCAGCGAAGCTGACTGAGGGAGTCTCACAAGCATGGCGTGTGAGATCTGCGATTGTGTTTTATGCGGGCTCTAAAAGGAGACTTTCCATGCAATTTCACCGATTCTTTCAGGCTCTGACGAGTGCAATTTTAGGCACTGGCCTCATCTTTTCCTCCGGCTGCACGCACTCCGCCGAGGCGGTGCACGTGATTCCCGAGCAGGAGATGACGCGCCTCGCCTCCGACCTCTCCACCTATGCAAAAACCAAGAGCCCATCCTTCCAGCTCGTCGGCAACGGCGCGGCCGGCCTGCTCGAAGTCACGAAATCCCAGCCCGAGGAAAGCACGCAGCAGCTCGTGGGTGCCCTCGACGGCTTTCTGACGGAAAGCTTTTTCTACCTCGACGACGACGGCACGCCGGAGATGCAGGAGCCCGACATGCTCGACTACCTCGAAGCCATGATGGAGAAGCCGCAGACGGCAGGCAAGGCCGTCTGGACGCTTGATTATCTGGCAGACGACGAAGCCATCGCCATGGATCAGGCGCTCGGCCGCGCGCGCGGCTATGTCAGCATGACGGCCGCGAGTACGGCACTCGCCTCCATCCCCGACGAAGGCGTGATGGGTGACATCCCAGGCGAGAACGCCGCCGACATCCAGTCGGTCCGCGACGCGCGGAACTTCCTGATTTTGCTGAATCCCGGCAACTTCGAAAGCCGCGAAGATTACCTCGCAGCACTTGCCGCGACGCCGTACGATGCTCTCGTCATCGACCTCTACTACGGCGACACGCCGCTGACGTCTGACGATGTTGCACGCCTCCAGCAGAAGCCGCAAGGCGGCCGCCGCCTTGTCCTCGCCTACATGAGCGTCGGCGAAGCCGCCGACTACCGCCCTTACTGGCAAGCCGCATGGAACGACAGCGCCCACCGTCCGAAATGGATTGCAAAGCCAAACCATGACTGGCCCGGCAGCTACCGTGTGCGCTACTGGACGGGCGACTGGCGCCACATCCTCTACGGCAGCGAAGACGCCTATCTCGACACCATCCTCGCCAGCGGCTTCGACGGCGCCTTCCTCGACGTCATGGACGCCTGGCAGACATTCAAATAGTTTTTTGTTTTTTGCTCCCTCGCAGAGGGGGCTATTTTTTTGCAAAAATTTTTCCCACGTTGTGGAAAAGTCGATTAAAATTTTTAATACCCCTTTACCCACCCCCTAAACGCACTATAATAAGCAAAGAATTACTCGTACACCGGACCATTTCGGGCGTCGGCAGCGAGGCAGAAGGGGACACAGTATGATCAGCGAACAGGAATACGTCATCACGTCATTTCGGAAGCACTTCCAGCGCTTTCAGGACAAAGGCATCGTCGTTTACGGCCTCGGCAAGAACACCGAGGTCCTGCTCGATGCCTTGCGAGACGAATACCATTTCATCGGCCTCATGGATGGCGTGCGGACGGGGAGACCGTCTACGGCCTGCCTGTCCTGACCGTCGACGAAGCGCAGGAACGTGGCGTCGGCGTCATCCTGATCCTCGCGCGCGCCGCGAACCTCTCCATCATCTATCCGCGCATCGCAGCCGACTGCGAACGGTACGGCATCCCTGTTTACGACATCAACGGTGTCGAGCAGCATCGCATCACGCAGAAAACATATGCCTGCCCGGTATTTTATGCGACGCATACGCGCGAAGCGCTGATTGAAAAGATGCGTGCGGCTGATGTTGTGAGCTTTGACGTTTTCGATACGCTTCTCATGCGCCGCTGCCTCGAACCGACGGACGTCTTCTTCCTCGTCGAACAGGAGGCACATCGCCGGGGCTTGCTATCACAGAGTGTTCCTTTTGCAAAGCCGCGCATCCTTGCGGAGCGTGCACTCTATCCTGGACAGCCGACACTCGATGACATCTATGCACGGCTGATGCAGGACACAGGTATCGCTGAGGATGTAGCGAAGGAACTGCGGGCGCTCGAACTCGCAGAGGAAGAACGCCAGCTCGTGCCGCGCACCGCTATGATGAGGCTGCTCCATGAAGCGCAGGCGATGGGAAAGACCGTCATCGTCACGTCGGACATGTACCTTGGCGGTCAGGCCATCGGGCGCCTGCTGCTGATGCACGGCATCACAGGGCTCGACCATGTCTTCGTTTCTTCCGACACAGGCGTTTCGAAGACGGGCGGCTTGTTCGATCTCGTGCGGCAGACGTATCCAGGACAGCACATCCTGCACATCGGCGACAATGCAACGTCTGACGTCCACGCCGCATTGTCCTCAGGCTGCGATGCCTGGCTCGTTCCGTCTGCGCGACAGATGCTCGCCGAATCCGCATGCGCACCGCTCACAGAACACAGCCGTGACTTGCCGGAACGCGTCATCCTTGGCAATTTCCTCACACGAGAGCTCCATGACCCGTTTCTTTTCCAAAAGACGCAGGGCAGGCTTCGCCTCGCCGATGCTTACGCGCTCGGTCGTGACTATGCAGGCCCGATGGTTGCTGGCTTCGTCCAGTGGCTCATCGAGCGGTGTCGCGCCGACGGCATCGAGATGCTGCTGCTCGGTGCGCGCGATGGCTGGCTCATCCGCGAAATCCTTGACGATGCAGCCCGTACAATGGATTTGCCGTTCCGCTACCGCTATGTTTACGTTTCCCGTGCCGCCTGCACGCCTGCGGGCGTCGAAGACGAGACGGACGTGCTCTACGCCGCTGGCCTTGCCTGGGACGGCACGCAGGAAGCGTTGCTCAAAAACCGCTTTCATCTCGCAGAAGACGACATCCGGCCAATGGAAGATGGAGAGAGCAAGGAGCACTATATCCGCCGCCACATCCCCGTCATCCTGCGCCGCCGCGAAACGCTCCGAAAGCACTATCTGCACTATCTGGAGAGCGAGGGCATCCGCCCCGGCAGGAAGCTCGGCTTCTTCGACTTCGTTTCGTCAGGCACCTGCCAGCTCTGGCTCGAGAAAATCCTTGGCCAGCCACTCCACGGCTATTATTTCCTGCGCATCCAGGACCCGTACAAGGAAAAGCTCTCCATCCAGACATACTACGAAGGCACGCAAGTCGTCTATCAAACGGCGAAATGTCATCTCATGGACAACTACTTCTTCATGGAGAACATCATCTCTTCGCCGGAAACGACGCTCGAGTCCGTCGGCAAAGACGGCCTGCACTTCCTGCCCGAGACGCGGAGCAGCGAAGAAGTCCGCGACCTCCTCGCTATCCAGCAAGGCATCCGCGACACGGTCAGAGACCTCCTGCAGGTCCCCGAACGCCGCGACCTCGCCGACGAACTCTTGAACCTCGTCCGGCATGAGACGTGCGACGTCGAGATTGAGTATCTGCGGGAAGGCGTGCTCGAAGATGAGTTCTGCCACAGACGATTCCAGCTGAACGAGATGCTGTAAGACGACAGGAATGAGGACATTATGAACGCAAAACTGTTATCGGTTATCGTGCCGGTCTACCATACAGAAAAGTATCTGAGAAGAGCTTTGGAAAGCATTCTTGCCTCCAGCTATCAGAACATCGAGGTCATCGTTGTTGATGATGGCTCGCATCAGGGAGCCGATGAAATTTGCAAAGGCTTTGATGCGCGAGTCCGTTATGTTGATGGAAAGAAAAATCGCGGTCTGTACCATGCACGGCTACTTGGCGCGAAGGAAGCAAAGGGCGATTATCTGGCATTCCTGGATAGCGATGACCATGTTTCGGTGGATTTCTATCGCCATGCCATCGCGCAAGCAGAGACGACGAATTCCGATTTGGTGCTTGGCGAGTTCGTCTTGGAATATCCAGATGGTCATTACGAAATCAATGACCTGATGCATGTCTACAATTGCGACCTCGATTTGAAGGGAGAAAGCATTCGGCACCTTCTGTTCGACCAGTATGGCATCGACTATAGTCTGCATGTCATTTGGAACAAGGTTATCGCACGGAGCCTCTGGAAAAGAATCGAACCGATGCTCGTTCGTCAGCGGCGTTCCGTTACGATGTGCGAAGACGTGATTTTTTCGAGTTTTCTGTACTGCTATGCAGAGCATCTGACAAATTTTCATCATGATTTCGTGTATTACGTGCAGCGTCCGAGCAGTAGCACGGGAAAAGGCAAGACAGTTGCAGATCTTGAGAAAATCGTGAGCGAGATTCGGACGGTTTTTTCCTTTCTGCATCGTTCGTTCCAAGATAATCATGATATTGAGGTGTCCATTACCAAATGGGAGAATCTGCTTTATGGCATCTGGGAGTGCAACATCAAGCAAGAAAACCTTCCAGAAGAGGACGCTTCTCGACTGAGGAAATCTCTGCGGCGGAAGAAGATCGATGGAAAAGAGCCAGAGATTCTTGCCACGACACCGTATTGGGAGCAATTGACGAAGATTCCCGAACCTCTTGGCGAAAAGCTGAAACGGGAGATTTTAAGTCATGAGATTCGCTATGTAAGCTTTGACTTGTTTGACACGCTTGTCGTTCGTCCTTTCCTTCGGCCGACCGATCTGTTCAAGCTGATGGGAGCCCGTGTATCGGAACTTCTGACGACCTCGGAAGATATTGCATTCGTAGATCAGCGACGCCTGGCGGAAACCATTGCACGGCGCGAAGTAAGGGAGAAGGGAAAGCCGGAAGTCACGCTTGCCGAAATCTATCGGGTGCTTCAGCGGCTTCTCCATCTCACGCGCGCGCAAGCAAAAGAAATTGAAAAACTCGAAGTCGCTTTTGAAAAGAGATATTGCTATCCGCGTGCCTATGCGAAAGAGTTGTACGATTTCGCGCTCTCCGCAGGCAAAAAAGTGATTGTCGTTTCGGATATGTATCTGCCTCGAAAAGTGCTGGAAGAGATTCTTCTAAAAGCGGGGTTTGAAGATGTTGCGAAGATTTTTGTATCGTCTGAGCAGCATGCCACGAAATGGGATGGAACCCTCTACGAGAAAGTAACGGCAGTACTGAAAGCGAAGCCGTCTGAGATTCTTCATATTGGCGATAATTTTTCCTCGGATGTTCAAAATGCGAAAAAAGCAGGCTGGAAATCAAGCTATCTGCCGAATTGCAAGGATCTTTTGCAAAACAAAGTGGCAGGGATGGATACGGGCGAAGCATATCAGCGCGTCTTTCAGGAAGCCTTCGCCTTTCGTCGGCGTGGATGCATCGACGGCTATCTCGGCATGCGATGTATGCTGGGGGTCGTGGCAAATCGGATTTTTGACAATCCGTGGGCCTTCCGTCGTCCAGATAGCGATTTCGCTGGGAGCCCGAGCACACTGGGCTATTATGCCGTTGGCATGTACCTTTTCGGAATCTGTGACTGGCTATGCCATGAGATGCAGAAGCATGGATACGACAGCATCCACTTCATGGCGCGTGACGGCTATCTGCCGATGAAGGGATACGAGATTCTTTCCAAGGCATATGGAATTCCAACAAAAGTTTTTTATGACCACTTTTCACGCGCGTCGATTTTGCCATTGGAACTCCGAAAAGAAACGGACATTTTTTCTTTGTTCAAATTGATGAATTTTCATGCACAAAGTCCGATGTCTTTTCTTTCGCGCATGAAGGGGTTCATCGCTCCGCGCCTGTACGCACGTGCGAAAGAAATCGTGGAAAAAGAAGGATTCAAATGGGAGACCTGTTTTGATGATCTCGAAACGTTCGACCGTTTTCTGACGTTGTATGCGACGAAGTTTTATGACGCCAAGCGGTTTGCGGAATATCGCGATACGCTCGGGCAGGCATTGAAAGATCGTTATTATGGAAAAGTGGCAACATTTGACATCGGCTATAGCTGCCGCGTCGAGTCGGCGCTCACGTATAATTATGGGTTCGACATCACGCCATACTACATTCATATGAATAACGACCAGGCTTTGTTCCGTGGACAGAAGAACCATCTGGATGTCCATACGTTCTATGGATATTCTCCTGGCGTGACGGGAATTCTGCGCGAACTTCTGATTTCTGAATTGGCACCGTCTTGTACAGGACTTTCGATTGAGAAGGGGCGTATTGTTCCGCAGTATCGA
Organism: uncultured Veillonellaceae bacterium; assembly: GCA_900315575.1. Classification (GTDB taxonomy): domain Bacteria; phylum Bacillota; class Negativicutes; order Selenomonadales; family Selenomonadaceae; genus Selenomonas_C. The sequence continues at coordinate 4,550 of OMZR01000046.1, read as the reverse complement.
GAATACCATGAAAATCCCTATCGGGATCATATCGTTGGAACGATTCAGGAAAATGCAGTCGATTTCGTCCGCGATATGTGCGAAATCTTTGGCGAGGATCTTCCGTACCTCTATTATCAGCGAGCAGATGCCGGTCTTGTTCAGGAGTATCTGGAGTTTTATGCCAAGCGTGAGGATTATGAGATGTTCCGTGGGATTCGCTTCGAGGATGATTTCGGGCGAGGCAAGACATTCGAGCTCGTGGATTTCTGGAAGCGGCAGATGGATGAAGTTCTCCCGCGGATGACAGGAAAGGAACAGAATGCAATGATGATGTCCGAGCAAATGCTTGAGCGGTTGAAGAATCCGAATTATTCCTTTGCACTTGGAGAAGACATCTACGCACGCTTTCGCTTTCCGTGGGAGGTCGTGCCATCTGGCAGCCGTGTCGTCATTTATGGTGGCGGTGTCGTTGGGAAGATGTTTCTGCGGCAAGTGGCGCGAAGCTCGTACTGTTTCCTCAAGGCCATCTGCGATCGGAATCCGGTGGGGACGGGCATCCAGGAACTGCCCGTCATCACTTTGGCAGAGCTCGCGGGGATGCCATCCGACAGCTACGACATGGTTCTCATCGCCATCGAGAAGAAGAACATCGCTCAGGCCATCCGCAACGACCTTCTGTTGGAAGGCATCCCGTCAGAAAAAATCAAATGGGTCGATCCGGCACGGAAGAAATGAAGAGGTAATCCGTTATGAACGAAGAATCGAGAGAGCTTTTGCAGGAAATCCATGAGATGCGTCATCGGATGGAGGCACTGGAAGCAAAAATGGACGACGTGCTTTCAAAAGTGGATCAATCCGTGGAACGTTGGACATGGGATCGTTACGAACGGATTCGCAAGGAACTGCTCCCGCAGATTGATAAAGGTGTCGAACGGTGGACGTGGGAACGTTACACCCGTATGCGTAGGAACCTCAGGGAACAAGGATGGAATCTGCTTTATACGATGAATCCTGAAGCCGTAAAGCCTGTCCGAACGAACACGGAATACGATATAGACTTTGATTTGGCGATTTCCGTTGAATGTGCCGAACATCTATCTCCAAATGCAGCAGATGGGTTTGTTGCATCCCTGTGCAAGGCTTCCGACATCATCCTCTTTTCGGCTGCACATCCAGGACAGGGCGGAGAACATCATGTCAACGAACAACCAATGACATACTGGGGAGAAAAGTTCCAGCAGCACGGATTCCTTCCCATTCATATCCGAAGCACGCTGCCGCAAAATGATCCGCGAATTCTCTGGTGGTATCGTGACAACATCATCCTGTTTGTGAAGCGTGATGTGTATGATTCCATTGTCGGGAAAATCGAGAAATGCTGAGGAGGTGCAGCATGCTTTCGAGAACGGAGCGCTTTCAAATACCAGAAAAGATAATCAGAGACGGAGAAAAGGTTATATTTTACGGGGGGGGGGGAGAAGTAGGAAAAGCTTATTTGGAATTATCCACAGGCAAGCGGTTCGACGTGGTTGCGATGGCAGACAAGATGCCGGCACGGACAGGCATTTCTACTGTCCCGGTTCTGACGCCGAAAGAATTGGCGGAACTTCCTCGCGATGCCTATGACGTCATTCTGATCGCTATCGAGCGGGCGGAGGTGGCACAAGCCATCCGACGTGACCTCTTGTCGCTGGGGATACCAGCGAACCGCATTCTGTGGGAATCTCCACAGGCAAAGCTATCAGCATCAGGAATATCGGTGGAACGTCTTGTTGTGCAGCTGCATCAGCAGGAAGAGCATATCCGGGCGCTGGAGACATGGAGAATCGGTATTGATACGTTTTTGCTGGATGCCTGCATGGAACGCAATCGGACACGAGGCGGAAGTTACCAGCAGTTCATTGACCAGTTGCTTGGAGCATGGCATGTCGCTGTATCTTCCTGGAACCCAGAATGGGAGACCGTCATGCGGCACTATCCCAGCTTGTTTGCCAAAGCACCTGAGATGCTGCCGCCAGCCTCTGATTGGCAGGAAGTCGATGCGTGCATCCTCTGGGGCACGCAGTTTGCGATAGAGAAGAACCGAGAGTTCTTGCGGACGGCGCTTCTGCAGAGAAAAGAAATCGTCGTTGCGGAGATGGGCTTCCTGAATCGCGTTGCATGGCCGGACCCTGATGATTGTTTCCGTCAGTCGGTCTCTTATGTGTTTGATGATCTCGCTCCTTACTATGATGCGCGGCGTCCGAGCCGGTTGGAACAAATGCTGGAAGATGAAGTATTCCATCTGTCCGTAGCAGAGTGCCAGCGTGCATCTGCTTGCATGGAGACCATCCGCAATGAATGTCTGACGAAATATAATCATCAGCCGCTAGATGTGCCAAGCATCGGTCGTCCGGGCGTACGGAAGATTCTCGTTGTTGACCAAGTCGTCGGTGACATGAGCATTTCGAAAGGGCTGGCAAATGCGGCATCTTTTCGGAAGATGCTCGAAACTGCATGCCGTGAACATCCAGAGGATGACATCATTATCAAGACACATCCAGACAATATCACGGCACATCTGCGCGGGTTTTACGAGGACATCCAGCCGCATGATCATGTTTATCTCTTGAGGGATGCCGTGAATCCCATCGCATTGTTGAAAACGTGCGACGAAGTCTACGTCTGCACTTCGCAACTTGGCATGGAAGCGCTCATCCTGAAAAAGCCTGTGCATGTTTTCGGGATGCCGTTTTACGCGGGTTGGGGATTGACCGACGACTATATGACCTGTCCGCGCAGGACGCATCACAGGTCGCTGGAAGAACTTTTTTACATCACGTATATCCGTTACAGCTGGTATGTTGATCCACGCACGGGGCGCCCTTGCGAGATTGAGGATGCGATGGACTACCTGCTGCAAATGCGGGAAGCGTATTTTTCAAGGAGCTAAGCAGCATGGATTTCATGATATGGGTAGAAGATAAAGCGCATATCGAATATTTCAGTCGTTCGATGGCGGCTTTAATTACCCCCCCCAGTGGACGAATGTTGACATAAAATGCACATCTGGGCCTGATCCGTTGAGTGTCATGACATCGAATGACGAACGCATTCCCTATTGTCCACCAGAAAAAGTTGCTCAGCAACCATATGATATCATACTCATCGTTGCTGGCGAGGCCGGGAAAAAACGAGCGGCAGAGATTCGGAAAAAACTCTGTGGCTTGGGGCTGGATGAAAGTTGCTTCCTGTTTGATTTCGTTGCGATTGCTCCAGGCTTTTCATGGGAGAAGTATCAGAAGCTGAAGCGGGCAAAAGTTTCCATTCTTTCCTTCAACTGCTTCGGTGGTTTTCTTAGTCATTCACTGGCATTGCCATTTCGCTCTCCAACTGTGAATATGTTCTTCAACGAAGATGAATATGTTCGAATGTTGCGGTATCCCCGGCTTTATCTGCGGGAAACGCTGGAATACGAAAAAGATGGATGGGAAGAGAGTCTCAAAATCAAGTATCCTATTTATCGTCTGGGGGATATTCTGGTCTATATGAACCATTACCCGGATTATCAGGAGGCAGAGAAAAAATGGTATGAGCGTGTGCGCCGAATCAACTGGTACAATCTTTTCGTCGTAATGTATACGGAACGTCAGGAAATTCTTGAGCGCTTTGATGCGTTGCCGTTTGCAAAGAAGGTATGCTTCGTTCCGTTCTCGTCATCTCTGGATTATGCTTGGCAGATTGACAAAACAGCGACGGGGAAGGAGCTTCCGCTTTGGGATGCGGTCAATCATTTCGGGATGGGGAAGCCTTGGAGCTATGATCCCTTTGATATGCTGTTATATGGGAAAAAGACCATCGTAAGGAGTTAGAATACAAAATGCAAGACAGAGCTCTCCAGACAAGTTTGCGAAGGAATATGCTCGACTCAAAGAAGAAGCCGGGCAAAAAATTTCTGCAATGTCTTCCAATAATCCTAAGATTTTCACGATGTATCACAAGTATGAGTCTTTGGAAGATGTCGAGCAGAATCTGGAAGAGGGTCATTTTTCAATTTCTTTGTCGGGATACCTTTTACGCGGCCTTTTCCAACCCAAAATGGGAAAGAAGCTTTATGTCATGCTGTCAGGAGGTGGGCGCATCGGAGAGAAGCAACATCAGGATCCCGTGTATTCCAGATGGTCATATGCAAGTCTTCTGAATGGCTCGCTGCTGAATATTGAAGATCCGATGTATGTGAAACATCCGACGCTCATGACAGCTTGGTTTTATGGTACACGGGAGCATTGGCTGCTGGAGGATGTCGTTGCGCTTATCAGGGCCGTATGCCGTCATTTATCGTTAGGGATTGTGGATGTCGTCTTTTATTCGTCCAGTTCTGGTGGTACGGCAGCACTTTCAGCAGCTGCGCTGATAGATGGGGCTCTTGCTATTGCAGTCAATCCTCAAATTCGATTGACGCATTGGTTCCATTAACCTAATTTCCTTGAAGGGATTGTCAATAGTTTTGTGTAAATTTTTCAGTCAGTCTTGTCGTACTTATGCATCAAGGCCGACATGCGCTCATCCATTTCGAGTTGGTTACGCAC
>OMZR01000061.1 GCA_900315575.1 uncultured Veillonellaceae bacterium | reverse complement strand
AAGGCAAGGTGCCTTTGTGTTGTCAAGAAAACAATCTATCGACCAATGGAGCCGTATGGTACGCGATTCCAGCCGCTATTGGCGGGTGGGAAAGTTGAGGGGATAACTATGATTGTTTTCATAAAAAAACTCCATTCGTTCTTGTAAAGGCTTCCATCCAATGTTTAGCAGATTATTTCTTTATCGCTTCCGCATCCAAAAGCTCCCCGTTCCATAGTTTTTATACCGTTCGCGCATCTTAATAGCATCTGTGTAATCCAGATGTATCATCATGTCGGAGAAATAGAGCATTTCATAGGCGTCACTCCTTGTCAGAAGCGCTCGCAATGCATACGCTTCCGTATAAGGACGCCCCTGTCGTACCCACGGTTCCGGATAGGTGAACGGGTAAAAAATATCATGGAAATGAATCCGCACGCCGCGCCTGAGCCGTGGCAGGATACGGAACAGCTCAAACTCCTTCCCTTGCGATTGGTCAAATTTCGATGCCCAGGCATTCCCTTCGCTGCCAGTCAAACGGCTCCACGATCGAATCCACGCTTCATTCGCCCACGAAAAGCAGAACGGCATATCGATGTCTTTCCAGTGCAGGAGATTCTCCGCCGGTCGTTCAAGGATGCGACGGCCGTCTTTGAAGTAATAGTGATAGAAACACATCCCATCCACGCCATAGTGATGCATGAGATCTGCCTGCCAACGCATGGTTTCGGGATTCATGAGGTCATAATAGTTTTCATGAAGCGGTGCATGAGGTTGATCATGTTCTGGAAATAACGGCTTTGCAGAACGCACACTCGTCCATTCCGTAAAACCTTCCCCCCACCATTCATCATTTTCCTGTACGCGGTGGAACTGTGGAAGATACATGGCCAGGATCTTCATCGCTTTCCCTCAATTCTCTTAACTTCTTCCCTATATAACCTTCAGTTTATTCACTCATGCTCCGTTTTTCGCAAATTTCTGCCGCTATAGTTTTACATCTCGATTTTCATAAACCGTTCTCGAAGCATTTTCCGATCTACATCCGACAGCCATTATATTCCTCAGTCCTCTCTTTATACTGTCATCAACAGATTTCAGTGATAATGCGCATCGCATTGATGCCATATGTCTCCATCAACATCCTGCGAATCTGTTCTTGCAGACCAGGCGCTTTCACCGCAATCACAACTGCATCGTATGCTACGTTTTCCAAATCAGAAATAATCTGCACCGGAAATCCTTCTGCTTGGCATTGCACATAATCTCTGTCTACCCAAAGTACGAGTTTACAATAATGAGTCCGCCGAATCTGCTCGTAAAACGACCGTCCCACGATACCCGCACCATACAAGATGACACGCGCTCCCCTCTGCACACTGGCAAACGGAAATAAATACTGCATATCTGCTCCGTATTGCCCATACATGCGACGTCGTTGACCGACAAACGTGATATACATGGACTCCAGTGCCCTTTGAATGATTGGCCACTCTTTATGCGACGAAAACACCCGCTTCAAACGCGCATAAAACTCGTATACGTCTGAAAAATAGTTTTCATCGCGAACATATATATTTTCACGATATTTTGCTCTGTGAAAGTAATATGATTTATGAGATACATAGATGTTGCGAACAGTGAGCATCATGGGATAGAAAATCAAGATGTCTTCTCCGTAGGCAATCCGTGTCCCTCCCGTTTGTTCATATTGTTGCAAAAGCAAATTTCTCCGAAATATCTTATTACAGAGAGAAGGGATCATGCCAAATGTTCCTTTTTCCCAAATTAAATGAGGGAGAATTAGCGACGCGATTTGATTGGCGTCATAAAATCCTTCATCCACCTGATCCAGAGAAACCGATGATTCTTCTCCTGGACGATATCCGAGCATACCGGATGTCACAACGTCGCAACCGTATGATGCTTGCAAACGCATGAGTTCCTCATACATATCCGGCTGGATGAAGTCATCGCTGTCCACAAAGGTCATAAAGTCGCCTTTGGCATGTTTCACCGCAGCCAGCCGTGCTTCCATACGCCCGCAGTTCGACGAATGGATTACGCGCACACGTGCATCTTGTTTTGCGAATGCGTCGCAAATAGCCCCCGACGCATCCGTAGAGCCGTCATCAACTAGTATCACCTCAATCTCCCGATAGTTTTGTGTGAGAATCGATGACACACATTTCTCTAAATAAGGCTCCGCATTATACACGGGAACGCCCACGCTCAAAAGCTTCATATTATTACCCTCACTTAATGATGACAAGCGTCCCGGCGCGATCCGCAAGCGGCACAGCTTTGAACTTCACACTAAAGTCAGCTTCATACCGTTTGACGGCTGCCTGCACGCCGACAAGATGCGCCTCGTTGTAATCATGCAGGAAAATCATGCCCCCATCATTCAGTCTTGGATAGAAGAATTTCAGTCCTTCGTATGTGGAATCCTCTAAGTCAACATCAATCGAAACGAATGCGAAACGCGCCTCTTTTGCTTCTTCTGTTACAGAGGCCGGAAACAGCCCTTTACACACAATCACATTTTCTGGATGAGATACATTCCCTAAGGCTCGGTCCACCGATGTATCTTTGAGTGCTTCATAAAACTCTTCACTTGAGCGTCCTAGTGCTGTTTCTTTTTTATTCTCCTCAGGTGAAAAGCTTTGAAATGTATCAAACCAATACATTTTCCTGTCTGGGAGTTTCTCCATAATAAGTTTCGAAAATCCAGCTTGAAATACACCGAACTCGGCCAAATCGCCAACGATATCATGCTCTAACAATTCTTCTGCTACGAATTCAAAGGTACGATAACGGAAATAATCGCTCCTATATTCGACATCATCAAATGGTGAATCGGGAATCAACCGCTTCGTATCTACAATGTCTTTTTGATTGACCTTCGTCAGTTGATACGGAGTATAGAGGATTTCCTGATACAATTTTTCTGATATAGAACGAATCCGATTGATGTTTTCAGAAAAAATAGGGCTCCGGATACATTCAGCAAGAGCAATTTTTTCCCACGGAATCCCCATTCGCAAACTCTCGCTATAAAACGGTTCAAAATCCTTTGCAGCAATGACGAGATAATCTGCATCCCCCATCATTTCTTTGAGCATCTCCAGCGGTTGAATTTCATATCCTTCGATGGAAGAATGTGCCCTCCCTTTTTCTCGATCAACAACGCCAATGATTTCACAAGTTTCAAAATACCCACGACGCAAGTATTTTTTTGTCCGTCGTCCAGCAGGCCAAATCACAATTTTTTTCATGCTACATCCCTTCACATCCATGATGTATGGTACTATTCACAAAACTCAAAATTTCTCCCGGATCGCACGTTCTGTCGCTTCATCCGCAGCGCGCCGTTCTTTATCCGCCCACGACAAACTCGGCAGATGGAGTGCGTAGCTATTCTGCGTCGTTTCGCGTTTGCCGTTCAGGCAGGCGCCGCATAGGACGTCGGCGGGATAGATGGTCATATCCTCGATGATTTGATACGTGTTGTCCGGACGAAAGCCGTGGCGCTCCAGTGTGCGCGTCTGGTAGGCCGGGCTTGTTTCGAGGTTGTAGGTGCCATCTGCGCGGCGGAACTCTGCGGTGAGATACTCATCACGCATCTCGCGAATGATTTCGAGGCCGGGCACGCAGCCAAATCCCGACCCAAGATTCGCGACGCCATTTGATTGCATACAGCAGAACGCAGGCTGGTAAAGGAGATCATCAATCGGCCGAAGGAGTTCTACATCCGTATCGAGATAGACGCCGCCTACCTGGTACAGCAAATCTATGCGCGCGTAATCCGGCACGAAACCCATCCGTCCCGATGCATACGCATCCTCCATATATTTGCACTTGTGGATGTCATAATTTTCTTCATTCCACAGGTGGAACTCGTAGTCCGGACAATAGCGATGCCACGACTCGATGCATTTCTTCTGATCATCCGGAATCTCTTTCGTCCCAAACCAAAAATAATGGATGACCTTCGGGATCATCGGCTGCTCCGTGCGACGCATCGGATACCGCTCCCGCGCCCCCTGCTCCCGCATCGCCCACACATCGAACAGCGAATAAAGGCAACAGATATTCGACAGTCCATACGACTCCAGCTGCTCCGACATTTCCGCAAAATACGTATACGGCGTAATCAAGATGATATCGTCCGACTCGATGGCACGGACACCATCCTCCACCGACTGCACCTGCCACGGCCGCCCGCATGCGACAACATCCGTTCCGGCATGTCCATTGTCCATGATGACACGGATGCAATCCGGATTCATTCCGTAGGAAGCAAATTTCTCCATGGCCCGCTGGAACAACTTGCCCGTTCCGAAAATGACAATGCGATGTGTTTTGGCAAGTTCAAGAAACTCTCCCAATGAAATATCTTTATATTGCAATGCAATCTCCTCCAAGTTTTAAATTGAGCATTTCCTATGACATACCCTAATTCATCCGCGTGACCGCCAAACGGTAACGACGCCCTCTCCACTCGAAAAAAGCTGGATACCGTTCATTGTCCACGACGCGCAAAAGATTAATCTGTTCGCGGAGCGTCTTATCGAGGTCGATGCGACTGTCCTCAGGACGGCGGCGCGGATAAAAGCTCACCGCCCCCACCTGTGCGTGCGCTTCTGCCAGTACGTTCGGATAGCGATTGACAAATTCCAGACACAACGCAACGATTGCTGTCCCCATGATGCACCGCAAGTCATCGACGAGTTCCGTGCCATCAAAGTACATTTCACGTTGCAAATAAATGGGGCCGGCATCGACAGCTGCAACAGCTTCAAAAAGTGTCACGGGAAAATGTGAGGCACCTTCGAGAATCTGCCATGTCATAGGCGACCAACCTTTGCCTTGCGGCAAACGGCTAGCGTGAACGACCAGATTGTGCCGGTTCCGTTTCAAATCTGCTTCTGAAATAAGCTCTGAACAACTCAAGAGAAATACGAGCTCATAGGATTGCGCACGGTCAAAATGTGGCAAAACTGTGACCTCATGTCCCTGCGATGCAAACACTTGCCGCAATGCTTCCACAAATGGTGCAAACCACGAACCCTCATCTGAAACAATAGCGATAGAATATGAAGAGCGATTCTGTTGTAGTTCCAAGACGCCCCCTCCTCACGCTGCCAAGAAGGCGGAACGGTGGGAATCGCCCATGGAACTCAGTCGTCCGAGGCCATCTGCCCCCCCCCGAGTGGACAAGTAGCCATTCTGTGCAGTCGTGCGCACCACACGCCCGACTTCGAATGCTTCGGCTGCCGCGACACCTGCGGTTGCGCCGCGCCACTGGGCGAGTGCTTCCACAGCTTCGTACGAGCGCGTATGCGGAAACGAGCGCATTTCGCTATCATAGAGATGAAGCACGTCCAGTTTTTTTGCTAATGTTGCTGCGATATCAACATAGAGTGTGGGAAGGAAGGCGCGCTCAGCGCGCATCATCTGCCACTCCGTGCTCGATGGTGTCTCGAAAAAATACAATTCATGCACGCACTGACCTGGAAGCGCGCGACACGCCGTGACAACAGCTTCATGCGTGCGCTGATGATCGACATTCACATCGCCGCCATGATGCGTGTAGACAACATCGGGACGATACATGTTAATCACGTGCTCAATCGGCTTCACCACATCGAGCAACATCATGCTGTCCATTCGATTGTCTGGGAAATTGCAAAGTTCCGCGCACTTTGCTCCAAGGGCTTTCGCAACACGCTGTGCATTCGTATGGAGTGCATCAAGCGCTTCATGGCATAACGCCTCATCACGTGTATCAGCACGGCTCGTCACCCCTTCAGCCAAAAGCAAGATGCGCACCTCGTCTCCTTCAGCTACGTGACGCAAGATTGTACCACCAACGCCAAGCACTTCGTCATCTGGATGCGCCGCTACGACCAGAATTTTCTTTTTCATCGTCATCCTCCTTCCCATGATTCGTTCCTACGTCCGTCGTGCGCATTGTGATGCACACATCTGCAATGATCGAATCCGTCGTGCGCGACGCACGCGAAAACGCAAGGTGCAATGGCCCGGCGTTAAGGAATGCCGGTGGATAACCATCTGCATCGAGCATACGGATGTAATCAAAAACTTCCGCGATAGAATGGCACGCGGAGAGGTCACCTTCTTTTGGATGACGCCTTTGAAACATCACAGGCTCGCCTTCTTGCGGCACAGGCGTAAGATTGTCGCGCACGATGGAAATCATCATCTCTTTTATGACCTCCGCTGCACGCAGATAGATTTCTTCCGCCGTCCCCCATAGCGAGAGTGGCCGCTTCATATAGACAGGGCCAGCATCGATCTCTTGCACGCAACGTAGCGCCGTGACCTGTGTCTCGTAAACACCGCGCACGATGAGATTCTGAAGCGGGCTGCCACCGCGCCCGTATGGCAAGTCCGTCATATGAAAAATGACACAACGGAAGTTTTCATACACGTCCGCCGGGATGATGTACGACCAATGTGGGAAAAACACCCATTCGGGGGAGAGTTCCGCAAGACGCTCACACGTCACATCCTCCCGTCGTGAGAGATACGTGATCTGCGCCCTCGTCCTCGCCTGCACTTCAGGCACGATGTTCTCGTTCCATGGACGATTCGATACGATGACGATTTGCACTTTCCCTGCCCACCTTTCTTTTAGCTCCCATCACGTGCCAAGTTTCTCCCCATCACACCATCTGCTTCCGATACTCCCAAAACGTGTCAGATCCCACATGTGCTTCCGTATACCCAAGGGAAAGAAATGTACGGCGTGAAGCAAGGTTTTCTTTTCTCACCTGTCCAACAAGTATCGTTCCTTTTGGCACTTCGCGTTCAACGAGTGCAAGCATTCTACGACCATAGCCATGTCTGCGTTGTTCTGACGCGATGCTATAATCAATAAATGCAACTTGTCTATCGAAATCCCTCTGCGGCCTTGACGCATGCTCTTCAAATGTCAGTCGCACTTGTCCGACAGCGATGCCATTTACATCGAGCACCCACATCCGCACATAATCATCGGCGAGTGCTTGCGAAAACCACGCCCGATGCGTTGCAAGGTCAATCGGCTCTGACTGGAATGCACTCTTCCGGACAACTGGGTCGTTCACCCAGTCAAAGTACATCATCATGTCTTCTGGTCGCGTAGGGCGGAGGCGCATCTTTGTCACTCGACCATCTCCCACGCCAGCGCCGTTCCCCGTGAAATATTCTTCGATGCCCGTTTGCCGAGCACAACGTCGTAGTACTTCGGTGGCAGGCCGAGGCCGGGGCGGATGCTTCTCAGATTCTTTTCTGTGAAGCGTTCGCCTTTTTTCATGTCCTCCACGACATAGAGGCTGCGGCGGAAAACGAGCGACGCCTTTTCTTGTTCCTGCGGGCCGTAGGCGATTTCGCCGAGGGCTTCGCAGGCGGTGCGGCATTCTCGGACGAGCTGCGCGAATTCTGCCGGCTCCATGGAGAAGGCGCTGTCGACGCCGCCGTCTTTGCGCGCGAGCGTGAAGTGCTTCTCGATGACGGTCGCGCCGAGGGCGATGCTCGCAACGGCGGCGCCGATGCCGAGCGTGTGGTCGGAGAGGCCGACGCGGCAGCGGAAGAGCTCGCGCAGGTGCGGGAGCGTGCGGAGGTTCGTGCCGGCGGGGCTCGCGGGGTAGCACGACGTGCACTTGAGGAGCGTCACGTCGGGGCAACCGTTTTCGCGCGCGGTGCGGACGAGTTCGTCGAGCTCGGCGACGCTCGCCATGCCCGTGGAGGCGATGAGCGGCTTTTTCGTCTGCGCGACGCGCCGGATGAGCGGCAGGTCGATGTTTTCGAACGACGCGATCTTGTAGAGCGGCGCGTCGAGCGTTTCGAGGAAGTCGACGGCCGTCGCGTCGAACGGCGTACTGAAGCAGAGGATGCCGCAGCGCTTCGCGTGCGCGAAAATCTCCGCCTGCCATTCCCACGGCGTATAGGCTTTCTGGTACAGCTGGTAGAGCGACTCGCCGTGCCACGGGTTCTTCGGGTCGCTGATGAAAAACTCGCCGTCCGATTTGTCGATGGTCATCGTGTCGGCCGTGTAGGTCTGCAGCTTGATGGCGTCCGCGCCGGCCTCGGCCGCCGCTTCGACGATGGCTTTCGCGCGGTCGAGCGAGTGGTTGTGGTTGCCGCTCATTTCGGCGATGAAGAACAGGTCGCCGTTCCTGCCTTTGATCATGTGAAAAGCACCTCCTCAAATGTCTCGCTGTCATCCCCGTCCGCCTGCACGTCGAGCTGACAACGCCTCTGGAGCTCACGCAAGACCTCGGGACGCGCACAAGCGCGCAGTTCTTCGATGAGCCGCGCCTCCGTGACGTCCGTCCAGGTACCGAGATAGCGGATGAGCCCCGCCGCACCGCAGTCCGCCGCGACGGCGAATTGGTTCTCCGCGATGGCCGTCACGAGCGCGGGCAGGCCGAGGTAGCAGCGCTCCCACGTCGTCGTGCCGCCGGCGCCGAGCGCGAGGTCGGCGGCCGCCATGATCGCGGCCATGTTCTGCGCCTGCACATGGAGATGCAGGTTTGCGCGTCCGTCGCAGAGCGCCCGCACCTCGGCGATATGCGCGTTGCTGCTGCCGACGACGACATCCGCCGCGAGATGGAGCTCCGGCACGGCGAGGAGCGCGCGCACGGCTTTTTCCGTCTCGCGCGTGCGGTCGCTGCCGCCGTAAAAGACGAACACGCGGCGCAAGCTGCCGTCACGCTCGCGCAGCTCCCGCCGCGCCGCGAAAAATTCCTCGCGCAGGAGCGCGTGCTGCGGGCCGAGCAGCAGCTTGCAGCCCGCAGGCACGCGGCCGTCGTAGCGATGCGCGCCGTCGCGATAAAAATTCTGATCGAGCAGGACGTCGCAGTCATGCACGCGGTTCGCGAGGTCGTCGATGACGAAGATGCGTCCGACGTGCGGACGGAGCCGCTGTTCCCACGCCGCATCGAGCGCGTAGCTGTCGACGACGAGCAGATCCACACGCCGGCCGCGCAAAGCCGCCAAGGTCTCCTCTGCATCCGTCGCCTGCGGGACGGTCAGCCACGCCGCATAGCCCGTGAGCGCGGCATCCGCTTCATGCTGCGGCAGGCGCAGCACCTCGAAGCCCTGCGCCTCGACGTGCGCGATGAGATTCCCAGGCAGCTCGCGCGAGACGAACGTCACATCCTCTCCGCGCCGCCGCAGCCGCTCCGCCAGCGTCAGGCAGCGCATCACATGCCCGCTGCCGATCACCTGCGACGCATCGGCGCGGATCACAACGTGTCGTCCCATGCGCATGCCCTCCTCTGTGTGTTACCGTTTTTCCATCAAGAACCAGTTGCTATCATCTTCCGGGAAAAATTTGTCCCGGTGATAGAAGAACCCATAGTCGACAAGCTGCACGTCGGGATGGCAATCCATGAGCTCGCCGGCGAAGTCGCGCTTGAAGATGCGGTCGGTGAAGCCGCGATACGGCACGGTGACGGGCGTTGGATTGTAGTACTCGCACATAAAGATGTAACGATTGCTGTGCTCATACAGGATGTCATAGAGCGCAGGCAGCGTCTCCGGATTTTGCAGAAGCAACACGCCATAGGTGAAGGTCAAGTCGAACGTCTCATCACTCTTGTAGTTCAAGAAGGCGTCCTGCACGACCGTAACGTCAGGGATTTTCGCGCATTCCTTTGCTGCCTTTTCGTTGATCTCGATGCCTGTCGCACGAAAACCTGGAATCAAGCGACGAAGTGCAATCAAATTCACGCCAATGTTCGGACCAAGTTCAAGAGCGGAGCGTATACCCCCCCCGGTATGCTTTGCAAGATGCGCGCGAAATGTGCTGTTCGCTTGGCATACAGTCCAGGGTATTGGTTTCGTTCGATGTAGCCATCACCGAATTCGCCTGCCCAGAAATCTTCCTGTGGTGTTTGATATTTCATGTGGTTCTCTCCCATCTGCTTACGACTCAGCCCAGCACGATCTTCAGCGGCGTGCCTTCCATGTACGTCTCGGGATGACCGGACTTCAGCGCTTCGCGATAGACTTTCATGGCGTCTTCGAAGACGTTGAGCGTGAAGTCGAGGTCTTCCTGCGTGTGGCTGTAGCATGGGAAGATGTTCCAGCCGAGCAGGACGCCGCGCTTGACGCTTTCCTGCATGAAGATGGAGTTGTAGAGCCAGTCCTTCTTGCCCTCGTAGTCCTCGTAGCGCAGGTTCATGCGGCAGGGATAGCCGTAGAGGTCGATGGGGACGTCGATGTCTTCCGCGAGTTTGCGGAAGTTGTCTTGCAGATACTTGCCCTTCGCCCAGATGGCCTTGTTGACCTCGCCGGACTCCAGCTCATGCATGACGGCGATGCCGGCAGCGAGCGAGAGGCAGTCGCCGCCGAACGTCGTCGAGATGAAGACCTTCGGATCGACATCTTCCATGATATCCTTGCGCCCCGCGACGATGGAGAGCGGCATGCCGTTCGCGGCCGCCTTGCCGAACGTCGAGAGGTCCGGCGTGACGCCGAAGAACTGCTGCGCGCCGCCGATGCTGAAGCGGAAGCCGTTCACGACCTCGTCAAAGATGAGCAGCGCCCCATGCTGGTGGCAGAGCTCTTTGAGATCTTCAAGGAAATGCGGTTTCGGCGCGTCATTTTCGACGGCCTCCGTGATGACGGCGGCGATGCCGTCTTTGTATTTTTCAAAATACGCCTCCACGGCATCGAGGTCGTTGTAGTCGAACTTGTGCACGAACTCGCGCACCTCGGGCAGGATGCCGCCCTGGCGCACGCTCTCGGCCGCCGTCGTCCACTCGTGCCAGCCGTGGTACTCGCCGCGCACGATGTGCTTGCGCCCCGTGTAGGCGCGCGCGATTCGGACGGCCGCCTCCGTCGCGGACGAGCCCGTTTTCAAAAAACGCACCTTGCCGGCGCTCGGGATATATTTGCAGCAGAGCTTTGCGTACTCTACTTCCTCCGGCGCGACGAGCGAATAGCCCATGCCGCGATGCAGCTGGCGCACGACGGCCTCGTCGACGGCCGGATACTGGTAGCCGAGCAGGATGGGGCCGAGGCCCATGTCATAGTCGATGTACTCGTTGCCGTCCGGGTCCCAGACGTGCGCGCCCTTGCCATGGTCGATGTAGATGGGCGACACGCCCTGGATGTGCGTCTCCGGCCCCTTGCTGTACAGCTGGCAGCCCGAGAGGATCGTCTCGTTCGCTTCTTTCCAGAGCGCGTTCGATTTCGCCAAGCTGCGGTTCAAAATTTCTGCCATGTCAGTCCTGCTCCCTTTCCTTCACGATGCGGTCTTCCCGCAGAGACTTCGCGAGCCCCTCGTTGCGCTCGAACCCGGCGTTCATGCGGCGGCACTCGGGATGCGCCGCGAGGAACGCGAGCACGTCCGCCATACCGAACGCGGGATGCGCCGGATACAGTGCCTCGAAAATGCGCGTGATGAACGCGAAGTCCTCCGGCTCGTCGACCGTCCAGCGCTCGGCGGACAGGTCTTCCGCATTCTCGATGCATTCTTGCTGGAAGAGCTCCGGATGCTTGATGAGGTACTGCGTCACATGCTCGCGCTCCGAGGCGAGCCGCGCCTCGCGGTCGGCACGCCGGAGCGCCGCCGCCGTCATGACCTCCGTGTCGAGGCCATCCGGATACGTCACGCGGCCGAGCGTGTTGCTCGTGTAGTCGTTGCCATGCGCGAGATGCGCCGTGACGACGCGGTCGACGACGGCAGGGTCGATGATCGGACAGTCGCCCGTGATGCGCACGATATGCGCCGCGCCAAACTGCGCCGCGCAACGCGCATAGCGGTCGAGCACGTCATCGAGGCTGCCTCGATAGACCGTCCATCCCGCCGCCTGCACCGTCTCGGCGAGCTCGTCATCGCTCGCGTCCACGCTCGTGGCCAGCACGATGTGGTCGAGCGTCCGGCAACGCTTCAATCGTGCGAGTTCCTGGAGGATCATCGGCGTCCCGAGGATGGGGCGCAAGACTTTGCGCGGCAGGCGCGAGGACGATGTCCGCGCCTGGACGATGGCGACGACCGTTTCCCGCGCATGCCACAGGCTCGGCACGACGACCTCGCGCGGCACGTCGTCAAACGTGCCGCGCAGGTCGCTCGCACAGGCAGCGAATGCGCCAGCTTTCCCGGCGACCGCGAGGTTCGCAGCGAGCTGCGCCTCCGTTTCCACGCCGAAGACGACGTGGTCGATGCCCTCGTGCGTCAGCGCGTAGAGCATCGCCGCCTCCGCAGGCGTGAAGCCGTGACGCGCCGCAATGGCCTGGAAGCGCTTGACGAACGGCTGCGCCCCGGCGACCGTGCGCGGCAGGCGCTGCAGATCCATGAGCAAGAGCCCTTGGAGGAACGCGCTGCGCGCGAAGACCTCGAATGGATGCCCGTTCTTTTTTCGCTCGCGCACGCGGTCGAAGAAGCCGCTGCGGTCGAGCCGCTGGTCGAGCGCGTTGTACGGAATCTGGATGAGGTCGAGCGCGTCATCGCTCACGACGCGTGCCGCCTCTTCCGGCTCGTAAACGCTGACGCCGATGTGCTCGGCGAGGCCGAGCCGCCGGACGGCGAGCAAGCCGTCGCGCACGCCCGGCCGCGCGAGGTCGGCCGCGCGATGCAGCAGGTAGCCGTAAAGGCGCGGGAGGCCGAGCCGTTCGAGCGACCGCCGTGCCTCCGCGACGACGAACGCCGTTTCCTCCTCGGCGCTGCGCACCGTATCATCGGGGCGCAATTTCGAGCAAATGCGGAACGAGGTCGACGCTCGTGCGCGCACATACGCGCCAAGCACATCCTCCGACGTGCCGTAGACGCTCGCCGTGTCGAGATAGCGGATGCCCCGCGCCTGCGCCGCATCGAGGATGGCGAAGCATTCCTCCTGCGTCGGCTGGCGGTGACGCTCGTTCTTGATGCCATAGCACTGGCCGAACTGCACCGTGCCGAGGCAGAGCTTTTCCCCGTCACGCTGCATGGCGATCACCTAGGCTGTCATGCGGAAGTTCCCGTCGGGAGAGACGTTTATACCCCCCCCCGTGGACGCAAGTGCGTCATCATGCATTGATACTTCATTTCTGCCAACTCCCAATCTGCGAGATGGTCGATGTCCTGGACTTCCATCTCATCGAGCACGAACGGCGCGGTCTGGAGCGCGTAGCCGCCCGTCTCCGCATCGCCCCGCACCGAGGCGAGGAACGATGCCACACGATAAAAATAGAACTGCCCGGCATCGTGATACCACGGCGGCAGGTCCTGCGACCGCGTCCGCGCATACTGCGGGAAATTGTACGCGAGCCGCCCGTCCGTCAGCGAAAAGCTCCGCTGCGGCGGGTACGAATACGCGACGACGGGCGCGAGCATGTCCGCCCCGCTCGCGCGGAATGCCGCCGAGGCCGCGCAAAGCTTTTCTGCCGTGACGAACGGCGCTGTCGGATAGAGGCAGCACATCGTCGCGAACGTCCGCCCCTGCGCCTCGTATGTCGTGAGCACCTCGCAGAGCACGTCGGCCGTCGTCGCAAAATCATCCGACGCCTCCGTGCTGCGATAGAACGGCACAGCCGCCCCATACGCCTGCGCCACCTCCGCGATCTCCGCATCATCGGTGGACACCATGACCTCGTCGAAGAGCCCGCTCCCCAGCGCCGCCTCGATAGAGTACGCGAGGATCGGCCGCCCGCAGAACGGTCGCACGTTCTTGCGCGGGATGCGCTTGCTCCCGCCGCGCGCCGTGATGATGGCGATAGCGTCCTGTTTCATGTCAAGCAAGCACTTCCTTCAACGCCGCGACGATACCGTCTTGCTGTTCCTCCGTCAGATCCACATACAGCGGCAGCGTGAACGCTTCTTTGTAGTACTGCATGGCGACGGGGCACTCCTCCGGTTTATGTCCGAGCGACTCATAGTATGGTTGCGTGTGGACGGGGATGTAGTGGAGGTTCAGCGTGATGCCGCGGTCGCGCATCTCGGCGAAGATCTGCGCTTTCGGCTTTTTCACCCGCGTCAGGTCGAGGCGCACGATGTAAATATGCCACGATGGGTCGGCGCCGTCCATGACGTGCGGCGTGCGGAGCGGGAGGTCTTTCAGCAGTTCATTGTACCGCGCCACGAGATGGCGACGGCGGGCGACGAAGGCGTCGAGGCGATCCATCTGGCTGCAGCCGAGCGCGGCCTGGATGTCCGTCATGCGGTAGTTGTAGCCGAGGTCGACCTGCTGGTAGTACCACGGGCCATCCGATGCATGCGTCATGAGCTGCGGATCGCGCGTGATGCCATGGCTGCGATAGAGCTTCAGCTTTTCATAAAGGTCGGCGCGGTTCGTCAGCACCATGCCGCCCTCGCCCGTCGTGATGATCTTCACGGGGTGGAACGAAAAGACGGCCATGTCGGAGTACGCGCACGAGCCGACCTTGCCTCTGAGGTAATCCGCGCCCGTCGCATGCGACGCGTCCTCGAGCACGGTGAAGCCGTATTCCTCTGCGAGCGCGTGGATGCGCACCATGTCGCACGACTGCCCCGCGAGATGCACGGGCACGACGACCTTCGGCAGACGGCCGACCGCGCGCGCGGCGGCGAGCTTTTGCTCCAGCACGTCCGCGTCCATGTTGTACGTCGCGTCATCGATGTCGACAAAATCGACATCCGCGCCGCAGTAGCGGCCGCAGTTCGCCGAGGCCGTGAACGTGATGGGCGACGTCCAGAGCATGTCGCCCTCCGCGAGCCCCGCCGCGCGGCACGCGATGTGGAGCGCCGATGTCGCATTCGTCACGGCGACGGCGTATTTCGCGCCGCAATACGCCGCGACACGCCGCTCGAAGCGCTCGATGGCCGGCCCCTGCGTCAGGAAATCCGACCGCAGCACCGCCTCGACAGCCGCGATGTCCGCATCATTGACGTCCTGTTTTCCATAAAAAATCATGACAGCGCCCCTCTCACGGCATCATCGCGCGCAGTTGCTCGACGGTGAGGAAATCCGGATTGTTGCCCGAGTTGTAGTCAAATCCGTCCGGCACCGGCCGCCCCGTCTCGCCGAGCGCGTCGACGGTGTAGTCAACGTTTCGGATTTCGATGGACGGCTTGATGACGAAATGGTCGTCAAACTCCAGCGTGTCGTAGTAGAGATCGGACGGGCACATGACCTCGTGGAGCTTTTCGCCCGGGCGGATGCCGATGATCTTGATCGGCAGGTCCGGCGCGATGGCTTTCGCGAGGTCGACGACGCGCATCGACGGGATCTTCGGGATGAAGATCTCGCCGCCGTGCATCCGCTGGAAATTTTTCAGCACGAAATCCACGCCGTCCTCGAGCCGCAGCCAGAAACGCGTCATGCGCTCGTCCGTGATGGGGAGCTCCTGCGCGCCCTGCGCCACGAGGTTCTTGAAGAACGGCACGACCGAGCCGCGCGAGCCGACGACGTTGCCGTAGCGCGTGACCGCGAACCGCGTCGGACGGTCGCCGACGAGCGCGTTCGCCGCCGTGAACAGCTTGTCCGAGCAGAGCTTCGTCGCGCCGTAGAGGTTGATCGGATTCGCCGCCTTGTCCGTCGAGAGCGCGATGACTTTTTTCACGCCACATTCGATCGCCGCATTGATGACGTTCTGTGCGCCGCCGACATTCGTCTTGATGCACTCCATCGGATTGTACTCCGCCGCTGGCACCTGCTTCAACGCCGCCGCGTGTACGACGTAATCCACCTGGTACATCGCCAGCCGCAGCCGCTCGTAGTCGCGCACATCGCCGATGAAATACCGCATGCACGGCGCGTCATACACCTGCGACATCTCGAACTGCTTCAGCTCGTCGCGCGAGTAGACGATGACCTTGTTTGGATGATACCTCGAGAGCAGCGTCCCGATAAACTTCTTCCCGAACGACCCCGTGCCGCCCGTGA
>OMZR01000022.1 GCA_900315575.1 uncultured Veillonellaceae bacterium | reverse complement strand
GCCCTACAGATTCAGTATAGCAAATAGGAACACTCTAGCGAAAGAACCGTTTCATTCCACATCGGTGCCTTTCGCAGAAAGGTGGCACATATTCATGGATCAGCAAATCTACAACCGTCTTGTCTCCTTCATCTGGAGCATCGCGAATGACTGCCTCGTGGATATCTACGAAGTCGGAGACTATCGCAAGGTCATTCTGCCGATGATGGTGATCCGGCGGTTTGATGCCGTGTTGGCGCCGACGAAGGCGAAGGTGACGGCGATGCGGCAAAGGTTCGAGGCGGCGGGCATGACGGACTTTGACGATGCGCTCTGCCATGAAGCGGGATTTGCATTCTGCAACAGTTCTCCGTTCACGCTGACGGACTTGCGCTCGCGCACGAACCAGCAACAGCTCGAGCAGGATTTCCGCCTGTATCTCGACGGCTTCAGCAAGAATGTGCAGGACATCATCAACCGCTTCAAGTTCCGTGCGCAGATCGAGACCCTGTCAGAGCATGACGTGCTTGGATTGCTCATCGAGCGTTTCACCGATCCGACGATCAACCTCTCGAACCAGCCCGTCCTTGATGATGACGGCAATGAAATCCTGCCCGCGCTCGACAATCACACGATGGGCACGGCGTTTGAAGAAGTCATCCGCCGTTTCAATGAGGAAACGAATGTCACGGATGCCGGACGCCACTTCACGCCGCGTGATGTCGTGCGGCTCATGGCGGAGCTCGCATTCGTCCCCGTGGCGGACAAGATTCAGGACACGACGTATCTGATCTACGACGGCGCCTGCGGGACGGGCGGGATGCTGACGGTCGGCGAAGAGCGCATGCATGAGCTCGCAGACGCGGCGCATAAAAATATTTCCGTTCATCTTTACGGACAGGAAAACGCCGATGAGACGTATGCAATTGCGAAAGCGGACATGCTGCTCAAGGGCGAGGAAGCCGACCATATCGCCTACGGCTCAACGATTTCCGATGACAAGTTTGCGGGCAAGACGTTCGATTTCTGCCTGTCGAATCCGCCGTTCGGGACGCCATGGAAGAAGGACATGGTGGCGTGGGGCATCAAGGATAAGAAAGAAATCACCGATCCGCGCTTTGTCATGGAGTATGACGGCGAATCTTGCAGCATGGTGCCGGACGTCGGCGACCCGCAGATGCTCTTCCTTGCGAACAACGTCAGCAAGATGAAGACGGACACGGCGCTCGGCGGCCGCATCGTCGAGGTACACAACGGCTCATCGCTCTTCAACGGCAAGGCGGGCAGCGGTGCGAGCAACTTGCGTCGCTACATCATCGAGCAAGACCTGCTCGAAGCCATCGTTGCCTTGCCAGAAAACATGTTCTACAACACGGGCATCGGCACGTTCCTCTGGATCGTCACGAACCGCAAAGCGCTCGAGCGGCGCGGCAAAATCCAGCTCATCGACGCGACGAAGCTGAAGAAGCCTCTGCGCAAGAACATCGGGCAGAAGAACTGCGAGATCACGCGCTCCTGCCGCGAACAGATTCTCGCGCTCTATCAGGCGTTCGACAAAGCCGATCCGAAGGTCAGCAAAGTCTTCCCGAACGAGGAATTTGGTTATTGGTCGGTCGAGGTTGCAAGCCCCATGCGCCTGCGCGTAGATGTGGACGAGGAGCATCTTGCGGCGCTGCATGACGAGACACTCGCGGAACTTGCGCGCGCGGCGATGCCGAAGCATAAAGAGAATCCAAGGGATTTTTCGGGATTCATGCTCGATGTCAAGGAAGAAGCGAAAGCCCGCAGTATGAAGTTCACGAAAAAGATGGAGACGACGCTGCGTAACTGCTTGACGGAATTTGATGATATGGCTTGCCCTGTCGTATCAAAAATCACCAAGCGAAAATGGGAAATGCGAGATATGGCGTTTGGACGCTTTCCATGGATAGGAGATGGCAAGTGCATTGAATATGAAGCCGACAGCAGCCGCAAAGAAACGGAGCAGATTCCGTTGACGTATCTGGGCGGCATCGAGGCGTTCTGGGAGAACGAAATCCGACCATATACAGAGGACAGCTGGATTGTGGAAAAATCCATCAAGATCGGCTACGAGCTCAGCTTTACGAAATACTTCTACGAGCCCGTCAAGCTCCGTCCGCTCGCAGACATCGACAAAGACATCCTCGCGACAAAGCAGGAAATGGCAGGGCTGCTCGATGAAATCGTAGGGGAGGGAGGAAGATGAAACGGTATCCGGCGTATCAGAAAACGGAACTTCCGTGGCTTAAGGAAGTTCCTGTCACATGGCAACTGATAAGGAACAAACAATTCCTCACGGAACGGAAAGAGTTCGTCGGGAAGGACGCATCGAAATATCCGTTGCTCTCTCTGACGAAACAGGGCGTAATTCTCCGCGATGTTTCCAGCGGCAAGGGGAAATTCCCTAAAGAATTTGATTCGTACAAGGTAGTAGAACCGAGCAATGCCATTTTTTGTTTGTTCGATATGGATGAAACGCCAAGGACGATTGGTATTTCCAAGTATCGTGGAATGATTACTGGCGCATACGATGTTTTTGAGCTTTCAAACATCAATTCGAGATTTTTCTATTATTATTATGCGTCGCTAGATGACAAAAAGGACTTGAAACCGCTCTATACCGGGCTTCGCAAGACGATTGGCGTTGAAACGTTCTTGCATGCGAAGATGCCTGTTCCATCGAAAGAAGAGCAGCAGCAGATCGTCCTCTACCTCGATACGAAAACGGCGCAAATTGACTGTGCGATTCGCGGCTATGAGCGGTTGGTTGCGTTGCTCGAAGAGCGCAAGACGGCGGTCATTAACGAGGCAGTCACGAAGGGCGTGCGGCGCGGTATAGTGACGAAGGAAAGCGGTGTTAACTGGCTTGATAAAATCCCTCAGCATTGGGAAATGCGCTATGCGAAGCAATTATTTGCACTTCGGCGGGACAAGGCACGGGAAGATGATGAGCAACTGACATCTTCGCAAAAATACGGCATTATCTCACAGCAAGAGTTTATGGAGCGTGAAGGACGCCGCGTTACGGTAGTATTGAAGGGCGAAGACATCTTGAAGCATGTCGAGGCTGGTGATTTTGTCATCAGTATGCGTAGTTTTCAGGGCGGACTGGAATATAGTCATGTGTCAGGAAAAATTAGCTCGGCTTATGTCATGTTGATTCCCAACCATGATCTTGTTTATGACCGCTATTTTCGTTGGCTTTTTAAGTCGGAGAGTTATATTCGAGCGTTGCAGGGAACATCAGATTTGATTCGTGACGGACAGGCGCTTCGCTATGCGAACTTTGCGAAAGTCTATCTGCCATGTATTCCGTTGAACGAACAAAAAGAAATTGCAGACTATATTGATATGGAAGTTCGACGCATTGACAATGCAATGATACCGATTGCAAAACAGATGGAACTGCTTCGCGAGCGCCGCACGCGCTTGATTTCCGATGTGGTGACGGGGCAGGTCGATGTGTGTGACGTGGTGGTGCCGGACAGGGAGGCGCAGGACGATGGCGACGAATACGACGGAGCGGGGGCTTGAAACGCTCATTACGGATTACCTTTGCGACGAGAACCATTACGAGGAAGGGCATAACAGCGACTATTCGATCCGTTATGCGCTCGACGAGACGCGGCTGTTTCGTTTCCTCGAAAAAACGCAGCCTGAAAAGCTGGAGAAATTGCGCATCCTTGCAGAGCCGATCGAGAAGCGGCGCTTCCTCCAATATCTCGACAAGCGTCTCGCACAGCTTGGCGTCATCCAGCTTCTGCGCAAGGGGCTTTCGTATCAGTACGAGCATTTCGATCTTTTCTATGTGCGCCCCTCGGCAGGGAATGTGCGGGCGGCGGAGCTTTTTGCAGACAATATTTTCAGCGTGACGCGGCAGGTGCATTATTCCGAGGCGAACAAGAAACTCGCGCCCGATCTCGTGATCTTTCTCAATGGCCTGCCGATCATCACGATGGAGCTCAAGAACCAGCTCACGAAGCAGTGCACGGCAGATGCCGTGCGCCAGTACAAGAAGGATCGTTCGCCGAAGGAAAAGCTGTTTGCATTCCGTCGCTGCATCGTTCATTTTGCCGTCGATGACAGTACGGTCGAGATGTGTACGCAGCTTGCGGGCGAGCGGTCATGGTTCCTGCCATTCAACAAGGGAAATCATGACGGCGCGGGCAATCCACCAAATCCGCGCGGGCTCAAGACGGCGTATCTCTGGGAAGACATTTTGCAAAAGACGGAGCTTGCGAATATCATCGAGAACTATGTGCAGGTGACGGAATCGAAAGACCCGCTCTCGAAGCAGGCGACGTATCGGCAGATTTTCCCGCGCTATCATCAGCTGCGTCTCGTGGAATCGTTGCTCGCAGACGCGCGGCGTGACGGCGTCGGGCAGAGGTATCTGATTCAGCACAGCGCAGGCTCGGGCAAGTCGAACGAGATCGCATGGCTCGCGCACCAGCTCGTAACGCTCAAGGATGTGGCGGGGCAAGAGGTCTTTGATACGGTCATCGTCGTGACCGATCGCATCAATCTTGACCGCCAGATTCGAGACACGATCCGCCAGTTCATGCAGGTTTCATCGACAGTAGGCTGGGCGAAGGATTCTGCAGAGCTCCGGACGCTGCTCGCGAAGAAGTGCAAGATTATCATCACGATCGTTCACAAATTTCAGTTCATCTTGAAGGACATCGACGAACATCACCCGAAGGCGCATTTCGCCATTTTGATTGACGAGGCACATTCGAGCCAGAATGGCAGCCTTTCGGCGAAGATGAATATGGTACTTTCAGATGAGGATGTGCCGGACGCTTTCGAGGACGAGATCAACCGTATCGTCGAGGAACGCATCGTGAAGCGGAAGATGCTCAAAAATGCGAGCTATTTTGCATTCACGGCAACGCCGAAGAACAAGACGCTCGAAATGTTCGGGCGGCGCGTGGATGGGCAGGATGGCGAAGTTTCGTATGTGCCGCATTACGTTTACACGATGAAGCAGGCGATCGAGGAGCATTTCATTCTCGATGTGCTGAAGTATTATACGCCGGTGCAGAGCTATTACCGCCTCGTGAAGACGGCGGAGGACGATCCGCGCTTTGACCGGAAGAAGTCGGAAAAGCTCCTGCGCTGCTTTGTCGAGGCGCAGCCGAAGACGATCGAGCGCAAGGCGGAAATCATCGTCGAACATTTTCATACGGAGGTCATCGCGCGCGGCAAGGTCGGCGGGCAGGCGCGGGCGATGGTCGTGACAAAGAGCATCCTGCAAGCGATCGAATACTATGAGGCAGTCACGCGGCTGCTCGCGGAGCGCCACAGTCCGTATAAGGCGATTCTCGCGTTTTCTGGAGAAAAGGAAGTCCACGGTCAGCAGATGACGGAGGCATCGTTCAACGGCTTCCCGTCGAGCGAGATCGAGCGGCGTTTCAAGAAAGACCCGTATCGCATCCTCATCGTCGCGAACAAATTCCAGACAGGCTTTGATGAGCCGTTGCTGCATACGATGTACGTGGACAAGCCGCTTGCGGACATCATGGCGGTGCAGACGCTTTCGCGGCTCAATCGTTGCCATGTGGGGAAGAAAGATACGTTCGTGCTGGATTTCGCGAATAAGCCCGAGGTCATCCAGGCGGCATTCTCGCGTTACTACAAGACGACGATGCTCTCGGGTGAGACAGACCCGAACAAGCTAAACGAGCTCATCGAGACGATGGAGCCGCACGAGGTCTATACGGCGGAGCAGGTCGATGCGTTCGTCGCGCAGTATCTCGCGGGCGCGTCGCGGCAGGAGCTCGATCCGATGCTCGATGCGTCCGTGGAGCGCTATCTCGCGCTCGAGGTCGATGATCAGATCGAGTTCAAGAGCTGTGCGAAGAATTTCGTGCGCACGTATAATTTCCTTGCAGCCATCCTGCCGTATGGCAAGGCGGATTGGGAAAAGTTGTCGATTTTCTTGAAGCTGCTGTTGCTGAAGCTACCATCGCCGCAGGGCGAAGACCTCACGGAGGGCTTGCTCGAAGCTGTTGATCTTGAATCGTATCGCGCTGAGGCGCAGGAACAGATGTCGCTTGCGCTCGAAGATGCAGATGGCGAGGTGAAGCCTGTGCCGATCAGCGGACAAGTCGGCATCCCCACGCCGGATGTCGAACCGTTGTCAGAAATCTTGCAGGATTTCCATCAGATCTGGGGCGGCGGCAAGCTCTTTGCGCCAGAGCACGAGGAACAAGTCGCCGAGCAAATTGCGGGTTTGCCGAATGCCGTCCGCAAGGCGACGCCCTATCAGAACGCGATGCAGCATTCCGATGCGCAGAATGCTCGCGTCGAAAGCGACCGCGCGACGATGGACGCCGTTCTCGAAACGATGAAGACCGGCATCGAACTGTATCGTGCCGTCACAGAAAATGACAGCTTCAAGAGCTGGTTGCTGCGCGAAGTGTTCGAGCAGACGTATGAGCCGCGGCCGTCAATGCGTTGATGATGAGATTTTAGCCGCCACATTCCTTTTGGAGTGCGGCGGCTTTTTCGCATGCAGGGAAAACATCTGGGACGCCGCGTCCACGAAAAGGAGGGAGTGGCATACAAGATACAATATGTAAATTATTTGCAGAATAAAAGTGAATAGAACAAAATTTTGTGAGAAAAATAAAAGTTACTTGCATTTTTATCTCGCATGTGCTACACTATGACCGTATTTTGAAAGAAAGGAGATGAATCGATGCAGATTTTGGAGCAGCTCGAGCATCCTGCGTTCCGGCCGTCGAAGACGGACCGGCGGCTCATGGCGTACATCCGGGAGCATGCAACGGAGGTGCCGCATGCGACGATCCGCGAGCTCGCGGAGGCGGCGGAGACGACGGAGCCGACAGTGACGCGCTTCGCGAAGAAGATGGGATTCGAGGGGTTGCAGGCGTTCAAGGTGGCGCTCGCGGAGGAGGTGACGGAGCGGTCAAACCGCTACATCATCAACCGCAGCATCGAAAGGGATGAGCCCGCGCTCGTGACGGGGCGCAAGCTCCTCGATACGAACATCGCGGCGCTGGAGCGGACGCTCGAGCATCTGCCGGAAGGGCGCATCGAGGCGTGTACGGCGCTGCTGCTCGGTGCACAGCGCCTGCGCTTCGTCGGTCTCGGCAATTCTGGCTTCACGGCGCGGGACACGGCGTACCGCTTTTACCGCATCGGGCTTGACAGCATCGGCACGGACAACAGCCATGAGATGTACATCATGGCGGCGCTCGCGAAGGCGGGTGATGTGTTCGTTGCGATTTCGCATTCGGGCCGTTCGCCCGAGGTGCTCGCGGCCATCCGCGCGGCGCGCGAGAGCGGCGCGAAGATCCTTGTCGTGACGTCGGATGAGGCGTCGCCGATGGTGGCGGCTGCCGACCTCAGCCTCGTCTACGACGCGAAGGAGTCGCTGCTCGAAACGGGCTCGATTGCGGTGAAGATGGCGCAGAGCTTTCTCCTCGACCTCCTCTATACGCAGGTCGTGAAGGAGCTCGGCGACCGCGCTATCGAGAGCAAGCAGAAGACGGCACAGGTCTTCCGCCGTGCCGAGGGGCCGCTCGAGTCATGAGTTTCCAGGCGGGAACGCCTGGCACCGAAAAAGAGGATTTTTCATGAGAAAGGTAGAATCGTAGGGGGTAAGATTTTTGCGCATCATCACAACGGAATCCTATCAGGAGATGAGCCTCGAAGCGACGAAAATCGTCGCTGGACAGGTCTATCTGAAGCCGACGAGCGTGCTCGGCCTCGCGACGGGCAGCACGCCGGAAGGACTGTATGACAACCTCGTAGCTGTCCATCGGACGATCGGCCTCGATTTTTCGGAGGTCACGACGTTCAATCTCGACGAGTACATCGGCATGGCGCCGGAGAATCCGCAGAGCTATCACTATTTCATGCACAAGCATTTTTTCGATCTCGTGAACGTGCGGCCGGAAAACATCTTCATCCCCGACGGGTGTGCAGAGGATGTGCCGGCGGCCTGCAAGGCGTATGACAAGCTCATCCGCGAGAAAGGCGGCATTGACCTGCAGGTGCTCGGCATCGGCCGCAATGCGCACATCGGGTTCAACGAGCCGGATGTGAAGTTCGAGGCGACGACGCACAAGGTGAAGCTCGACGACGAGACGATTCAGGCGAACGCGCGCTTTTTCGAGGATGAAGAAGCGGTGCCGCGCTATGCAATCAGCATGGGCATCAAGACGATCATGCTCGCACGCCACGTCATCCTGCTCGCGAACGGTCCCGAGAAGGCCGAGGCCGTCAAAAAGGCGGTCTGCGGCAGCGTGAGCCCGGCTGCGCCGGCGTCCATCCTGCAGCTGCACCAGGACGTCACGGTCATCGTCGACCGCGCGGCGGCCTCGATGCTCCCGGAGGAATATCAGCATGGGGCGCATGAAATCTTTTGATGAACCACATCTTCAGGAGGGAAATGTTATGGGAAACTGGTTTGAAAAATTGCAGAGCATCGGCAAGGCGCTCATGCTGCCGATTGCTGTCCTGCCTGCCGCGGCCCTGCTGCTGCGTCTCGGCGCGCCGGACGTGCTGAACATCCCGTTCGTCACGAAGGCGGGCGGTGCCATCTTTGACAATCTCGCATTGATTTTCTCCATCGGCATCGGCGTCGGCCTCGCGAAAGACAACAACGGCGCGGCCGGCCTCGCGGGCGCCATCGGCTATCTCGTGCTGACATCGGGCCTCAAGGCCATCAATGCCGACCTCAACATGAGCGTGCTCGCAGGTATCCTCTCAGGTATCGAGGCGGGCCTGCTCTACAACCGCTATCATGACATCAAGCTGCCGGAGTTCCTCGGCTTCTTCGGCGGGCGGCGCTTCGTGCCGATTGTCACGGCCATCGTCTCGCTCGTGCTCGCCTTGATCTTCGGCGTCATCTGGGGGCCGTGCCAGGCCTTCATCCATGCGGTCGGCGAGTGGATCATCGGCGCTGGCGTCGTCGGCACGTTCGTCTATGGCGTGCTGAACCGCCTGCTGATCCCGGTCGGCCTGCATCACATCCTCAACAGCTTCATCTGGTTCGTTTTCGGCGAGTATACGACGCCGGACGGCGTCGTTGCGACGGGCGACCTCAACCGCTTCTTTGCCGGTGACCCGCATGCGGGCATGTTCATGGCAGGCTTCTACATCATGATGATGTTCGGTATGCCGGCCGTTGCGCTCGCGATGTACCATGCAGCGAAAAAGGAGAACCGTCCGAAGATTGCCGGTGCACTCGCATCCGTCGCCTTCACGGCGTTCCTCACGGGCATCACGGAACCGATCGAATTCATGTTCATGTTCATCGCACCGGTGCTTTACGGCATCCATGCCGTGCTGACGGGCCTCGCGCTCTCTGTTGCGTATGCGCTCGGCATCCTGCATGGCTTCGGTTTCTCGGCAGGCTTCATTGACTACGTGCTGAATTTCGGCCTTGCGACGAAGCCGCTCCTCATCATCCCGGTCGGCCTTGCGTTCGGCGTCGTCTACTACGTGATTTTCAGCTGGGCCATCCGCCATTACGACCTGCCGACCATCGGCCGCTATGATGACGAGGCGGGCGAGGAAGACGAGGCGGAGGACGTCATGTCCAGTGCCTACACGGAGACGCTCGTCGAGCATCTCGGCGGCATCGAGAACCTCGTCGAGGTCGGCTCGTGCATCACGCGCCTGCGCCTCAAAGTCGCGGACGCTGACAAGGTCGATCAGGATGCGCTGAAGCGCATGGGCGTGCGCGGCGTCATCACCAAGGGCACGGCCGTGCAGGTCGTCATCGGCACGCGCGCCGAGCTCGTGGCGAATGAAATCAACGCTTTGAAGAAAAAATAAGGAGTGTTCGTCATGTTCGGTTTCGGGAAGAAAAAACATTTCACCGTTGCCGCGCCGGTCGAGGGGAACATCCTCGATATCATGGAGGTCGCGGATGACGTTTTTTCGACAAAGATGATGGGTGACGGCTTTGCCGTCGAGCCTGCGGGTGATACGGTCAAAGCGCCGTGCGACGGCACGGTGAAACTCCTCGCGCATACGCTCCATGCCGTCGCCATCGAGCGCGAGGGCGTCGAGCTGCTGATCCATATCGGCCTCGATACCGTCGAGCTCGAGGGAAAGGGCTTCCAGGCCCTGACAAAGCAGGGGAGGGCGGTCAAAGCGGGCGATCCGCTCGTGCAGTTTGACCGCGTGGCCATCGAGGCGGCGGGCAAGAAGCTCACGACGATGCTCGTCGTCACGAATGGTGACGACAAGGTCAAGCAGATGACGAAGCACCTCGACAATCCTGCCGCCGTGCTGGACATCGAATACAAATAAAGGGACAATACAACATGTTTGATTTTTCTACATTGAAAGGAAAGCTCATCGTTTCGTGCCAGGCGCTGCCAGATGAGCCGCTTCATGGCTCGTTCATCATGGGCAAAATGGCGCGGGCGGCGGAAGAAGGCGGCGCGGGCGCCATCCGCTCACAGGGCATGGCGGATATCCTTGCGATAAAAGAGGCGTGCAGTCTGCCCGTCATCGGCCTCGTGAAGCGCGACTATGACGATTCCGACATCTACATCACGCCGACGAAGAAAGAGGTCGACGAACTGCTCGCGACAGGCTGCGATGTGATTTCGCTCGACATGACGAATCGCAAGCGCCCGCATGGCGAGCGCATCGAAGACCTCATCGCCCAGATCCATGCGGCGGGCCGCGCCGTGCAGGCCGACGTCTCGACATTCGAAGAGGGCGTGCAGGCTGAAAAGCTCGGCGCGGACGCCATCTCGACGGCCATGTCCGGCTATACGCCGTATTCGCCGCAGATGGACGGCCCCGACCTCGAAATCGTGCGCCGTCTCGTCCAGACGGTGAAGATTCCCGTCTTCGGCGAAGGCCGCATTCATGAGGCCGCCGACCTCCGCGCCATGATGGCGACAGGGGCGTATGGTGCCGTCATCGGCGGTGCCATCACCCGGCCGCAGCAGATTACGAAGCGTTTCGTGGAGGCGATGGCATGAAGGCGATCACGAATGGCAAGTTCATCCTGCCAGATGAAAATGACAATTTTGCGGTCAAGACCGGCCGAGTCCTTCTTTACGACGAAAACATCATCCAGTCCATCCTTCCGGCCAGCGATTTTGACGCTGCCCGCGATGGCGTCGCGTCTGACGACATCTTTGACGCAGGCGGCTGCTACGTCTCCCCTGGATTCCTCAATGTCCACATCCACGGCTGCGGTGGCGCCGACACGATGGACGAAGACGCCGATGCCCTCACGACGATCCGCAAGAAGCAGGCCGAGATGGGCGTGACCGCGTTTCTGCCGACGACGATGACGTGCCCGTGGGATGAAATCGCAGGCGCGCTGACGCGCGTGCGGACGGCCATGAAGATGCGTGGCGTCGGTGCCGAGATCCTCGGCGCGCACATGGAAGGGCCGTTCATCAGCCCGGCCGAGAAAGGCTCGCAGGAGGAAACAAACATCCTTCCTGCCGATTTCGCGAAGCTCGCGCCGTTTTCCGATGTCGTGCGCCTCGTGACGCTCGCGCCGGAGGAATTGCCGCTTTCTGACACAACAAAGCCGCACCTGACGGAGACATCGCCAGAGGAGCATGACTGGAGCTTTATCGAGCAGTGCGAAAACGCCGGCGTCATCGTCTCCATCGGCCATACGGCCGCGACGTATGAAATGGCGGCTGCTGCCGTGCGCTCGCATGGCGTTCATCATTTCACGCATCTCTTCAATGCGATGACGGGCCTCCATCACCGCCGCCCCGGCACGGTCGGCGCGGCGCTCGACACGGATGCCCGCGTCGAGCTCATCTGCGACAACATCCACATCGCACCCGCCGTCCAGCGCCTCGTCTGGCGGCTGAAGGGACCGGACAGCCTCATCCTCGTCACGGACTCCATGAGTGCCTGCGGCATCGGTGACGGCACGTATACATTCGGCGGCCACGAAGTCACCGTCCGCGGTGAGCGCGCGACGCTCGCCGACGGCACGATTGCCGCGAGCATCGCGACGATGAACCGCTGCATCCATCGTTTCTGGCAGAACACCGGCGCTCCGATCGAGCAGGTCATCACGACCGTCACGAAAACGCCGGCAAAAGACCTCGGTCTCTACGAAGGCCGCGGCAGCCTCGCCCCCGGCAAGCGCGCCGACATCACGATCTTTGACGACGCGCTCGCCATCCACGCCACCATCGTCGGCGGCGTGCAGGTGTGCTGAAGCAACAAGAAAAACACGCTGCGACAAAACAGGGAAACTCGTGCTATACTATCGGTAGATAGACAGCACGAGTTTTTCTTTTTGGAGGTGGATGGCGATGAAGACCGTCATGCCGATCGGCACGGAGTACTTTGCAAAGCTCCGCGCGAATTATTATTTTGTGGACAAGACGACGTTTCTCAGTGACTTTTTCCGCGGCCATGCGGACGTGACGCTCATCACGCGGCCGCGCCGCTTCGGCAAGACGCTGCTCTTATCCATGACGCAGCAGTTCCTCGATATCGAGGATGCCGAGAAGCATCGGAAGCTCTTCGAGGGGCTCAAGGTCATGGACGATCCTGTCGCCATGGCCGAGCAGGGCACGCGGCCCGTCGTGTTCATGACGCTCCGCGATTGGGATTCGAATACGTGGGAATCGATGCAGGAATTCATTGCGTTCGGCTTGCAGAGTGTCTGCCGGCCGCTCCGTTATCTTCTGGAGAGCGACAAGGTTTCGACGAAGGACAAGAAGGATTTTGACCGTCTCTGGAATCGGGAAGGCGATCTCGGGCTCATGCGCCGCGCCCTGCCGCTCTTGTGCGAGATGCTCCGCGACCATTACGGCCGGGACGCCGTGCTGCTGATTGACGAGTACGATGCGCCGCTCCAGTCGGCGTGGTCGCATGGATATTATGAAGACGCGATCGACTTCTATCGTGGCTTTTTTGCCTCGGCGCTGAAATCGAATCCTGCGCTCGACTTCGCCATCCTCACGGGCGTGCTGCGCATCGCAAAGGAAAGCATCTTCAGCGGGCTGAACAACCTCAAGGTTTCGACCGTTCTGCGTGGCGGCTTTGCCGATGCCTGCGGCTACACGAAGGCAGAAGTCACAAAGCTCGCGCACGACCTCGGGCATGAAGACAAGCTCGAAGAGCTCGCGTCCTGGTATGATGGCTACGCTTTCCAAGGCACGGAAATCTACAATCCCTGGTCGGTCAACAACTATTTCAGCGAGCACTGCGAGGCGGAAGCCTACTGGGTTCATACCTCTGGCAACAGCATCCTGCGCACCATGCTCGAGTGCATCGACCAGAATCGTGCACGCGATTTTGCGCGCCTCATGGAGGGGAAGACGATCTGCGCGCAGCTGGAAGATTCCTTCATCTACCAGGACATCGAAGAACATCGGGCGAATCTCTATGCACTGCTCCTGACGACGGGCTACCTCAAATGCGTCGGCCGCACGAAGGAAGACGATGCCACATGGTATGACCTCGCCCTGCCGAACCGCGAGCTCCGCTCCGTCTTTCGCCGCGAGATCATGAAGAATCTCAGCTACGATGACATGAACATCCTCTACGACCTTCTGCAGGCGATGCAGGGAGGCGACACCGAAGAATTTGAAGGAGACCTGCAGACCGTCCTGCGCAACTTCGTCAGCTGCCATGATGCTGCGCATCCTGAGAGCTTTTACCACGGTCTCATGCTCGGCCTGACGGTCTGGCTCGAAAAGCGCTACCGCATCCAGTCGAACAGGGAAAGCGGCTACGGCCGCTTCGACCTCGCCTTCTTTCCGAAGAAGGAAGACCTGCCGGGCATCCTGCTGGAATTCAAGGCCGTCAAAGAGGAAGAAGAGCTCGCCGCTGCTGCAGAAGCAGCCTGCCAGCAGATCGAAGAAAAAGCATACCTTGCTGCGTTCCAGACCGCAGGCGTCGGAGACGTCTGGCGCTACGGCGTCGCGTTCTGCAAGAAGCAGGTCGTCGTGAAGGCAGGATGAAGCGGCTGGAAAATCTTGATTCTTTCAGGATCACGTGGTATCATAAGCGTAGATACAGAGATACCAAAAGGGCGCTGTGTCACCAGCGCCCTTCGGTTGAGTACAATCGACGGTTCTACCATCGGATGGCTGCAAGCATGCAGAGCGCGGTCGCGACCGCGATGACAAACTTGCTGGAAACGTGTAGTTTGAAGTTTTTCGTCTCCAAATCCATGGTACCACCTCCTGTATTCAGTTTTGGCGGCCAGTCATATTGCAGTATGACTGGCCGCTTGCTTTATTTTAGCACAAAGTCTTTCCTTCGAACAGGCGTTGCATGAATCAGTGCAGCGCCTGTTTTGCCTTGCTGTACGAAAAAATCCACTGCAAATCGCGCAGATTCTGATGAAATGAGAATACAGAGTGCAAGATTTTATAGTCCGACGCGAAAAAAGAATGAAAAATTTCGAAAACATGGACATGCAGAAAAACAAAGATGCCACTATTTTATAGGAATGTGTTCCAAAATAGCTCTATAATATATACATCAAGTGAACAAAGAAACCCTGAAGAATGGGGTCGTTGAGAAAGGTGGAACTTTGAAATGATCAAAGTTGGTATCATCGGAGCAGGCCGTATCGGCCATGTGCATGGAGAAAGCATCTCGAAGTTCGTCAAAAACGCTACGGTCAAGACGATCGCGGATCCGTTCATGAACGAAAAGACGGAAGCCTGGGCGAAGTCCCTCGGCGTCGAGAAAACGACGAAAGACTACCATGAGATCTTGAATGATCCGGAAATCACAGCCGTCCTCATCTGCGCATCGACGGATCAGCACTCCCCGTTGTCCATCGAGGCTCTGAAAGCTGGCAAGCACGTCTTCTGCGAGAAGCCGATCGACCATGATGTCAACAAGATCAAGGAAGTCCTCGAAGTTGTCAAAGAGACGGGCAAGAAATACCAGGTCGGGTTCAACCGCCGCTTCGACCATAACTTCCGCGCCATTCACGAGGCTGTGAAGGCCGGCAAGGTTGGCAAGCAGCAGATCATCAAGATCACGTCTCGTGATCCGGAGCCGCCTTCCATCGATTACGTGAAGGTTTCGGGCGGCATCTTCCTCGACATGACGATTCATGATTTCGACATGGTTCGCTATCTCTCCGGCTCGGAAGTCGAAGAAGTCTATGCAGAGGGCTCTGTCACGGTGGATCCTGAGATTGGCAAGGCTGGCGACATTGACACGGCGGTCATCACGATGAAGCTCGCGAACGGTGCCACGGCCGTCATCGACAACTGCCGCGCAGCTTGCTACGGTTACGATCAGCGCGCTGAAGTCTTTGGCACGAAGGGCTGCGTTGCCATCTCGAATGATTCTGATTCCAATGCGGTCTACAGCTGCAAGGACGGCGTCATCGCCGAGAAGCCGATGTTCTTCTTCCTTGAGCGCTACATGATGGCGTATGCAAACGAAGTCAACGAATTTGTCGAAGCCATCGTCAACGATACGGATACACCGGTCAACGCGAACGACGGCCTGCAGCCGGTCCTCATCGGTCTCGCTGCGAAGAAGTCCGTCGAAGAGCATCGTCCCGTCAAGGTCGCGGAAATCCGCGCAGAGTACGGCCTCTGATTTTCAGGACGTACCGATACAGGAAGAAATCACGAGGAGGAACATCCCATGGCAAATATCAAACTCGGCATTGCTCCGATCGCATGGACGAATGATGACATGCCGGATCTCGGCAAGGAGAATACGTTCGAGCAGTGCGTCAGCGAAATGGCGCTCGCAGGCTACGAGGGCTGCGAAATTGGCAACAAGTATCCGAAAGATCCGAACGTCCTCAAAAAGGCACTCGACCTTCGCGGCCTCCAGATCGCAAGCGCCTGGTTCAGCTCCTATCTCCTCACGCAGCCGTACGAGCAGGTCGAAAAAGACTTCCGCGCGCATTGCGCATTCTTGCATGCGATGGGGGCGAAGTTCTGCAACGTTGCAGAGCAGGGCACGAGCGTGCAGGGCAAGCTCGATGTGCCGGTCTTCGCTGGCAAGCCGGTCAACACGGAAGAGCAGTGGAAGACGCTGACGGAAGGCCTCGACAAGCTCGGCAAAGTCGCGAAGGAAGACTACGGTCTGACGATGACGTACCATCATCACATGGGCACGTGCGTCCAGACGACGGCCGAGATCGACCGCCTCATGGAGCAGACGAACCCCGAGTATGTCTCCCTTCTCTTTGACACGGGCCATCTCGTCTGCTCGGGCGAAGATCCAGTTGCAATCCTCAAGAAGTATCTCCCGCGCATCCGCCATATCCATCTGAAGGACATCCGCATGGAGATGCGCAACAAGGTCAAGGCAGAGAACATGAGCTTCCTCGATGGTGTCCGCGCCGGCATGTTCACGGTCCCGGGCGATGGCGACATCGACTTCGGCCCGATCTTCGACATCGTGATGAAGAGCGACTATGAAGGCTGGATGCTCGTCGAAGCCGAGCAGGATCCGGCGAAGGCCAATCCGTTCGAGTATGCGAAGAAGGCGCGTGCGTACATCCGCGAGAAGGCGCACATCTGATCTTTCATCGGTATCGTTTCGTTCCTTGCAGCAGGAGCCGCTCCGTCCATCGGCGGAGCGGCTCTTTTTCAGCCATGCGTCGTGCAGTTGATTTTTTTCGTCGTGTTCCTTATAATGAAACCGTTCCCTTCTGATTTCAAAGGAGCCCGCTATGCTGCAATGTTTTCTGGATCATCGTGCGCCGTCGCTGTTCCGTTCCGGGCGGCTGCCGCGTCTCGAGTATGTCTGCGATGTCGATTCCGCCGCATCCGCGATGACGCGCAATCTCCATGCGCATTCCAACATCGCAGAGCTCCTGCTCGTCTATCGAGGGTACGGCATCTACCGCGTCGGAGGCAGGCGTTATGTGGCGGGCGAGGGGACGCTCATCGTGCTGGATGCCGGCATCGTCCATGAGGAAATCGGCGGCTGCGCGGAAGGCATGGCGAGTTACTGCCTCGGCGTCTCGGGGGTAGAGCTTGTCAGGAGGCCGCCAAACTGCATCCTGCCGGAGGATGCGATGCCGCTGCTCCAACTGCGTGATGATTACAAAGAGATGCTGGAGCTCTTTCGCCTGACCGTGCATGAAGGTTATGCTGGCCGCACGGAAGCGGCAGAGGCGCTGATGCGCGCCATCCTTGTGCGGACGTGCGAGATCCTGTCCGCGCAGCGAGAAAAAGCCGAGACGCGGGAAAGTGCGCTCGGCAGGGAAATCCGGCAGTATCTTGACCGGAATTATATGGAGAATCTGCATCTGGCAGATGTTGCGGCGGCACTCCACACGAGCGCGTCGCATGCATCGCATTTGTTCCGAAGGGAAAACGGCCTGTCGCCGATGCAGTATGTCGCCCTGCGGCGCATCGGCGAGGCGCAGAACCTCCTCATCAATACGAAGATGAGCGTGACGGACATCGCCGCGCAGGTCGGCTACAACAACTCGAATTATTTTCAGAATGTCTTCCACCACGCCCTCGGCATGACACCGTGCGAGTACCGGCGGCGCTGGACAACCTGAACTCGGGCTCCGAAGAAAATTTCATAGATCCTCCGTGCGGCTGTTCACGCTGGTTTCCGGCGTGAGCAGCCGCACGTTGTTCGTCGTGCAGTAGGTCTGATAGCGTTCGGGCGGCAGCTTGTCAAGGACGAGGCAGTCCATCGAGGCGAGGCTCGCATAGCTCATGAGTGAAGCGACATCGATTTTTGAGTGATCGACGAGCAGGTATTTTTTCGATGGAAGATCCGCGAGGTAGCGCTTGATTTCGCATTCGAGCGGGGAGGCGTTTGTCGCGCCGTGCTCGATGGAGATGCCCGTGGATGCGAGAAAGATCTTCGAGATGTTGAAATCCCGGAGGCAGCGGATGACGCTCGAGCCGACGAAGGCTTTTGACGGCACGTAGAGCGCGCCGCTCGTCGTGAGCACGTCGAGCGACGGGTAGTCGAGCGCCATATTGATGACATTGAGACTCGACGTGATGATGGTGATGCGCCCCTTTCCCGTGAGGAACGGGATCATATGCATCGTTGTCGTGCCGGAGTCGATGTAGATGACGTCGTCTTCCCGGACTTCGGAAGCGGCCAGGCGGGCGACAATCTTCTTGGCATTCTCATTCTTCGTCGCGCGGCTGTCGAATGGTTCCGGTGCGGAGGGATCGAGCGCATCTTCGTTCAGGACGATGCCGCCGTAGACTTTGTGGATGAGGCCTTGCTGCTCGAGCTCGCAGATGTCGCGGCGGATCGTGTTTTTGGATACATCGAAGCGGCGGCAGAGGTCTTTGATGGAAAGTGTGTGCTCCTCGAGGAGCAGCTTGCGGATTTGCTGGATGCGATTGATCTTCATGAGAACCACCTGCTTGGCAGGAAGCAGGGCAGCTGCTTCCTGATGACGTTGGAAATTTTATGACCCTACCTGCATTATAAGAGGAAATGGACAAAGATACAAGCTTTTTTTGCAAGAAATGATGATATTTTGAATACATAATCTCACAAAATACCAAGAAGTGCGGCGATTATTTGAGTGCATTTTGCATTTTTTTGCAAATAGATATTGACAATGCAATCGAAATGTATTAAATTAAAACCATCAAGTGAGCAAAACATAATCAAAATAAACTCGCACAGGTATCAAAAGGAGAATGTATCATGGGTTATTCGTTCATGGTTCCAGAAAAAATCCTGTCAGGGACGGGCGTCATCGAGGAGCTCGGCCAGCACATCCAGGGGAAGGGCACGAAAGCGCTCATCGTCACGGATGCGTTCATGGTGAAATTCGGCAATGCCGCGAAGGTCGAGGACGCGCTGAAGAAAGCGGACATCCCGTATGTTCTTTTCGACGGGGCGAACTCCGAGCCGACGGACAAGATCGTCGATGCGGGTCTTGCGGTCTATCGCAAAAATGGCTGCGACTTCGTTGTCGCGCTTGGCGGCGGCAGCCCGATGGACACGGCGAAGGCCATCGCCTTCCTGTCGACGCAGCCAGAAGGCACGAAGATCAGCAGCTTCATGCACAAGACGATCGACATGAAAGTCCCGTATCTCGTTGCCATCCCGACGACGGCCGGCACGGGCTCGGAAGTCACGAAGAACACGATCATCTCTGACACGGAGAACAACGTCAAGATGCTCCTCGGCGGCCCGTCGATCATCCCGAAGCTCGCGGTCGTCGATCCGACGTTCACGATGACGGCTCCCCAGGGCGTCACGGCAGCTACGGGCATCGATGCCCTCTGCCATGCGATCGAGGCGTACACGTCCCGCAAGGCGCAGCCGCTCACGGATACGTTCGCGCTTTCCGCCATCCGGAAGATCCACAAGAACCTGCCGATCTGCTACAAGGATGGCAAGAACGTCGAAGCGCGTCTCGCGATGTCTGTCGCAGCGCTCGAAGCCGGCATCGCCTTCAACAACGCGTCCGTTACGATCGTGCACGGCATGAGCCGCCCGATCGGCGCCCTCTTCCACATCGCGCACGGCGTCTCGAATGCCGTCCTCCTCCCCGCGTGCATGGCGTTCGCCATCGAGGAGAACACAGACCGCTTCGCGACGATCGCCCGCACGATGGGGGTGGCGGATGACGCGACACCGGATCATGAAGCAGCCGAGGCTTTCGTCCAGGAAGTCACGCGCTTCTGCAAGGAAGTCGGCATCCCCAAGGTCGAGGAGCTCCTCAAGAAGGGCGGCAAGACGAAGGAAGACTTCCTTTCCCAGCTCGACAAGATGGCTTCTGATGCACTCGAGAGCGGCAGCCCGCAGAACACGATGCGCATCCCGACGAAGGAGCAGATCATCGAAATCTACAAGAAATTGTTCTGAGATAGGCGGGGAGGAAATCAGAAATGTCACTCGTCAAACTGTCCGAGCTGCTCGCGCAGCCGGATGATACCTACGCCATCGGCGCATTCAACGTCTCCGACATGGAGATGGCCTGGGGCGCCATCCAGGCCGCCGAAGAGCTCCGCGCCCCGATGATCCTCCAGATTGCAGAGAGCCGCCTGCGCTATTCGCCGCTCGACCTCCTCGCTCCCGTCATGGTGGCGGCAGCGAAGAAATGCAGCATGCCGGTGGCCGTCCACCTCGACCACGGCAACACGATGGAGACGATCCGCCTCGCGCTTGACTGCGGCTTCACGTCCGTCATGTTCGACGGCTCGCGCTATCCGCTCGAGGAAAACATCCGCCGCACGAAAGAAGTCGTGAAGCTCGCGAAGAGCTGCGGTGCGGACGTCGAAGCCGAGATCGGCAGCATCGGCGGTGCCGAAGGCGACATGCCGGAAGCGGACATCGCCGTCACGGATGTCGCGGAAGCGAAGCGCCTCGCGGAAGAGACCGGCGTGGACGCGCTCGCCGTCGCAATCGGCACGGCGCACGGCAACTACAAGAAGAAGCCGCACCTGCGCATCGACCGCTTGCAGGAAATCCATGCGGCGCTCGAGACACCGCTCGTTCTCCACGGCGGCACGGGGCTGACGGAAGAAGATTTCAAGAACTGTCTCCAGAACGGCATCCAGAAGATCAACATCGCTACGGCATCCTATGATGCTTCGGCGCGTGAAGCGGCGAAGGCCGTCGCAGAAAAAGGCGATGCGCTCAAGTACTTCGACGTGAGCGACGCAATCGTGCGCGGCACATGCGCGAACGTCAAACGCCATATGAAGATCTTCGGCATGGAAGGAAAAGCGAGACTCTGATATCGAAATGCCTGTCTATCCAATAGGAGGAAAACGAAAAATGGCACTCGTAACATTTGGCAAGGACAAGCCGATGGACGTCGTCCTGATCGGACGCGTGACGCTCGACTTCAATCCGAACGAGATGAACCGCACGCTCGACAAGGTCAAGACGTTCTCCATGTACCTCGGCGGCTCGCCCGGCAACATGGCCGTCGGCATCAACAAGCTCGGCAAGAAGGTCGGCTTCATCGGCTGCGTGTCCGATGACCAGTTTGGTGATTTCGTCATCAACTATTTCAACGATCGCGGCATCGATACGTCCCAGATGACGCGTGCGCAGCACGGCGAACGCATCGGCCTGACGTTCACGGAGATGAAGAGCCCGACGGAGAGCAGCATCCTCATGTACCGCGACCAGGTGGCAGACCTCGAGATCCGTCCGGAGGATGTCAGCGAGGACTACATCGCGAAGGCGAAGATCCTCATCATTTCCGGCACGGCACTCTCGAAGAGCCCGTCCCGCGAGGCATGCCTGCTCGCAGCCCAGTATGCGAAGAAGCATGACACGCGCATCATCTTCGACCTCGACTACCGCCCGTACAGCTGGCGCGCGAAGATCGATATCTCGATCTACTGCTCCATCGTCGCTTCGATGGCGGATGTCATCATCGGCTCCCGCGACGAAGTCAATCTCACGGAAGGCCTCGCGGAAGACGCGACAACGCCAGCCGATCATGTGCTCGCGGAAAAATACATCGCGCAGGGCACGAAGATCGTCATCATCAAGCACGGCAAGAAAGGCTCCATCGCCTATACGGCGGACAAGCAGGCGTACAAGGTCGAGTCGTATCATATCAACTTGCTCAAATCTTTCGGCGGCGGCGATGCCTACGGCAGCGCGTTTGTCTACGGGCTCCTCGCGGGCTGGACGGTGCCGCAGGCGCTCCAGCATGGTACGGCACACGCGGCGATGGTCGTTGCGAGCCACAGTTGCTCCGAAGCCATGCAGACGGTGGAGGAGATCGATGCATTCATGAAAGAGCATAAGGACGAGAAGGTCATTTCGACCCTCGCATGGGAGGCAGCATTATGAGATTCGGACGTTTGGGCACCGAGCTTGCGCACGGCTACAACGCCATGACGACGCGCGAGAGCGACATGATGATGGATATCGGCTATCAGGTCATGGACAAGAGCGAGCACGTCTCGTTTGAAGACCGCTTCCAGGAGACAGCGTTTGTCATCCTGACGGGCAAAGTGGAAATCGAATGGGGTGGCGCGACACGCGTCATGGAACGTCATTCCCTCTTTGACGAAAATCCGACATGCCTGCACGTTCCGTGCGGTACGCATGTCGACATCCGTGCGCTTGAGCCGTCGGAAGTCCTCGTGCAGAAGACGATGAACGATCAAAGCTTTGCACCGGTCTTCTATCGCCCGGAGGATATCCAGTGCGACATCTTCGGTCACGGTCTCTGGAGCGCAAGCGCCGAGCGTACCGTACGCACGATTTTCGACTATGACAACGCGCCGTATTCGAACATGGTCAACGGCGAGGTCATCAACACGCCGGGACGCTGGTCGGGCTATATTCCGCACCATCATCCGCAGCCGGAAGTTTACACGTACAAGTTTGACAAGCCGCAGGGCTTCGGTGCAGCTTTCATCGGCGATAACGCATTCAAGATCACGCACAACAGCTGGGCGGAAATCTCGGCAGACCTCATGCATCCACAGGTTACGGCACCGGGCTACGCGATGTGGTACAGCTGGATGATCCGTCACCTCGATGGCAACCCGTGGAAGAAGACGCGCACGGATCTCCCCGAGCACACCTGGCTCCTCGATCCGAAAGCAGAAATTTGGGCGCCCCATTACGATGATTGACGGCGGGAAGCGCTGCATTTCAGGAGGCATGTGAAAATGGCAAAAACGATCCGCTTGACGGTCGCACAGGCACTTGTCAAGTTCCTCAATAACCAGTACATCGAGTTTGATGGCGAAGAATATCCGATGTTCGACGGCATCTTCGGTATCTTTGGCCACGGCAACGTCGTCGGTCTCGGACAGGCGCTCGAAGAAGACGCTGGACACCTCACGGTTCACATGGGGCGCAACGAGCAGGGGATGGCGCATGCCGCGATCGGCTACGCGAAGCAGAAGCGTCGCAAGCAGATGTATGCCTGCACGTCGTCCGTCGGCCCTGGCGCTGCGAATATGGTCACGGCGGCCGCGACGGCGACGGCGAACTGCATCCCGGTCCTGTTCCTGCCTGGCGACACCTACGCAGACCGCCAGCCGGATCCGGTGCTCCAGCAGATGGAGCAGCCGACGAGCCTCACGGTCACGACGAACGATGCGTTCCGCGCCGTCTGCAAATACTGGGATCGCGTGACGCGCCCGGAGATCCTCATGACGGCCTGCATCAACGCGATGCGTGTCCTCTCGGACCCCGCAGATACTGGTGCGGTCTGCATCGCGCTCCCGCAAGACGTCGAAGGCGAGGCCTGGGATTATCCGGAGTACTTCTTCCAGAAGCGCGTCCACCACATCGACCGCCTTGCTCCTTCGGCGCGCGCCATCAAGGAAGCAGCGGCGCTGATCCAGCGCAAGAAAAAGCCACTCATGATCTTCGGCGGCGGCGTGAAATATTCCGAAGCGGACGAGACGTTCCGGAAGTTTGCGGAGAAATATCACATTGCCTTCGGCGAGACGCAGGCAGGCAAAGGCTGCATCACGTGGGAACATCCGCTGAATCTCGGAGGTCTCGGCGAGACGGGCGGCCTCGGCGCGAACCTCCTCGCAGCGGAAGCTGATCTCGTCATCGGCATCGGCACGCGCTATACGGACTTCACGACGTCCTCGAAGTGGATCTGCCAGAACCCAGAGGTCGAGTACCTGAACATCAATGTGTCCCGCTTCCATGCGTACAAGATGGACGGCCTCCAGGTCGTCGCGGACGCGAAAGCCGCTCTTGAAGCCCTCGATGCCGAGCTCTCGAAGACCAGCTACCAGACGAGTGCAGAGTATCAGGCGGCAGTCGCGGACTACAAAAAGCGTTATGATGCAGAAGTCGATCGCGTCTTCCACATCGAGTATACGGGCGACGACTTCGTCCCAGAGGTCAACGATGATCTCGACTTCAAGAAAGTCAGCAAGGAATTCATCGAAGTCACGAAATCCTCCATGCCGCAGACGCGCGTCCTCGGCGTGCTGAACGAGACCATCGACAAGAACGCCATCATCGTTGGTGCATCGGGCAGCCTTCCAGGTGATCTCCAGCGCGTCTGGCGCACGAAGTCCGTCGGCGGCTATCATGTGGAGTACGGCTTCTCCTGCATGGGCTATGAAGTCAATGCAGCGCTCGGCGTCA
This sequence comes from uncultured Veillonellaceae bacterium, assembly GCA_900315575.1. Classification (GTDB taxonomy): domain Bacteria; phylum Bacillota; class Negativicutes; order Selenomonadales; family Selenomonadaceae; genus Selenomonas_C. The sequence continues at coordinate 12,820 of OMZR01000022.1, read as the reverse complement.
AGATGGCAGAGCCGGAGCGCGAAGTCTACGCGCTTGTCGGCGACGCCGCCTACATGATGCTCCACTCCGAACTTCCGCAGTCCATTGCCGAGCACAAGAAGATCAACGTCATTCTCTTCGACAACATGATGAACGGCTGCATCAACAACCTCGAGATCGGTCACGGCCAGGGCAGCTATGGCACGGAGTTCCGTTTCCGCAACGAGAAGACCGGCCAGCTCGATGGCGGCTTCGTCCCCATCGACTTTGCGATGAACGCCCGTTCCTACGGCTGTGTCGCCTACACCGTGCATAGCGCCGAAGAGCTCAAAGCAGCGCTCGAAGACGCGAAGAAGCAGACCGTCTCCACGCTCATCGACTGCAAAGTCCTGCCGAAGACGATGGTTCACGGCTATGGCGACTGGTGGCGCGTCGGCGTCGCGCAGGTCTCGAAGAGCCAGAAGATCCATGACTGCTATGAGAACCTTATGAAGCCGCACTATGATGCAGCACGCAAATACTGATTCCTGAAATCGCTTTTTCCCTCTATTTTTCGATCTGACTTACCCCCAAGAAATCGATTGCCGGTCAGCCCTTGGCCTATCAAAAGGGCTGGCCGGTTTTTGTCTGGAAATGTTTTCCGCGGACAAATCCTTGCCCAAAATGACAAAGAAACAAAGATTTTCGTCTGCTTTCTACCAGAATTTGGAGGAATTGCGCGGCAGTTTTGTCTATAATGAATCTTGTCAGAGATGCAGATGCTTTTCTTTGCGTCATCCCGGGCAGACGCATCGAGAAGCACGGTTTAAAAACGGTTTCAAGAGGAAAGGAAGCAACTGAAATGTTCCAACACCCATCCATCAAGGCGCGCATCGGCGTCCTGGTTTCTGCGCTCATGCTGGCTTGCAGCATGGCGATTGCGGCGGAGCCGGATGAGGGCGTGCAGGTTTTGAAATTCGACCGTCCCGCAAATGTCGCGTCGATGCCGGAGAATTTCCGCACGAACCAGAGCGATTTCAAGCGCGTGCACGGCGATGTCTATCCGACGCGCGAAGGCCTCGAAGAGCTGAATGACTCGGGCAGCAGCGTGTTTTCGAAAAACGAGTTCCAGTCGCTTTTGAAGCAGATTCCAGCAGACAAAAAGGATATTGTCGTCGTCGATCTGCGTGACGAGTCCCATGGCTATATCAATGGTCATGCGGTCAGCTGGTACAGCCGCTACAAGACGTTCAACAAAGGCCTTTCTGCAGAGCAGGTCATGGAGCGTGAGGAAGCGCTTCTCAAAGCTGCGCAGAAAGCAGGTACGGTCGAGGTCGCGATGCAGGCGAAAGATAAGAGCAATTCGTTCGTCGCCCCGATCCAGGTCGAATCCGTCATGACAGAAAAGGAGCTCGTCGAGTCGCAGGGCGCGAAGTATTATCGGATTCCGATTATGGATTATTCGGCACCGACGCGCGCGAACATTGACCAGTTCGTTGCATTTTATAAATCTCTGCCGAAAGGAACGTGGCTGCATTTCCACTGCGAGGCAGGCGTCGGCCGTACGACGATCGCGCTGAGCATGGTGGACATGATCCACAATGCGACGAAGCTTTCCTATGACGAGATCATGACGCGCGAAGTCCTCCTCGGCGGTCAGGATGTCCGTCAGTCGGCGGCCACGACGACGGATCCGTACAAGAAAGTGAACTATCCGAAACGCGCAGCGTTCACGCAGCATTTCTACGATTACGCCAAAGCACATCCTGCCCTTGACATCACGTGGAGCCAGTGGTGCGATCAGCAAGGATATGATTTCTGAAGGATTTGAGGAAGGATGGGGAGGAGCCTCATGAAAAAATCAGCACTTGCCTCTCTCGCTCTAGCGGTGGCGATCTCCGTGCAGACAGGGACGGTCGCTTTCGCAAATGAGCCGGCGGGCGACCAAGCGAAAACTGCCAAAGAATTCAAAGCGCCGGATCTTGCGCTCAAAGTGGATCGCTATGACAAGGATCAGCTGCCGCGCAACTTCCGTACCTGCAAGGACGAACTCACGGGCTTGACACGTGATGGCGTGATGCCGTCAGTGAAGGGGTTGAAAGATGAGAATGTTTCCGCAAGCAGCTGCTTTTCGGAGAAAGAGCTCGAGAAGATCCTGAATACCGTTCCGACCACGCCGGACAAGTTTTATGATATCGACCTGCGCCTCGAGTCGCACGGTTATCTCGACGGCATGGCAGTCAGCTGGTACTCGTACAAGGACTGGGGCAACGATGGCTGGGATCCCGCGACGGCAAAGCACCGCGAGACGGATCAGCTCAACGACGCGATGAAGAAGAAGCCCATAGAGGTCTATACATTCAACGATGACAGCAACGAAGTCGGCGCACCCATCTATGTCATTTCCCAGAAGGCCAGCACGGAAGAGCAGATGGTGAAGAAGCACGGCGCGCATTACTTCCGCATCGCGATCCCCGATCACTTCCGCCCGGCGGATGTGCAGGTAGACCAGTTCCTCGACTTCTACAGGCAGCTTCCGAAAGATGCCTGGCTCCACTATCATTGTTTCGCCGGCATGGGCCGCACGACGATCTTCATGGTCATGCACGACATCTTGAAGAGCGCGCCGCTCGGCGTCTCCTTCGATGACATCATCAAGCGCCAGTACCTGCTCGGCAAAGTCGATCTGAGTGACATCCCCGACAAGAAGCAGAACTGGGAGCGCCAGCTCTACATCGAGCGCTACCGCTTCACGAAGCAGTTCTACGATTACGTCTGCGCCCATCCGAAGCTTGACATGCGCTACCAGGAATGGACGAAGCAGCACAACTACACGGACGGTGCCGTGAATTACCAAGGCTTCGTCTGGCGTCGCGACGCGGAGGACGTGGCTGAGCTGCCGCGCAATTTCCGCACCTGCCAGTCGCCGTACACGAACGAGATCACGGACAAAGTCGCGCCCTTCATGGAAAACCATCAGAATCCGACGCGCAAAGGCCTCGACACGCTGGACATTTCCGGCAGCGCCGAGATGTCGCGCAAAGGCTTTGCGGCAGCGCTCACGGAAATCAAGAAATACGCGAAAGGCCCCATCTACGACGTCGATCTCCGGCAGGAGTCGCACGGCTACTTCGACGGCACGCCCGTCAGCTGGTACGGCCTGCGCGACTGGGGCAACGCAGACAAGAACGAAGATCTCGCGCTGATCCAGAAGGATGAGAAAATGCGCTTGAAGGCCGCGCAAAACAGCAAGGACGGCGTCGTGACGGCAGACCTCGAGTCCGGCGCATACGACAAGTACGCGACGAACGTCGAGAAGCGGAACGTCCAGAAGACGCAGACGGAGGAAGAGCTCGCCAAGGAGCTTGGTGTCAACTACTTCCGCATCCCGGCGCGCGACCATCTCTGGCCGTCGCCTGCGATGGTCGATCGTTTCATGGATTTCTACAAGACCCTGCCGGAAAATGCCTGGCTTCATTTCCACTGCGAAGCGGGTGCCGGCCGCACGACGGCATTCATGGTCATGACGGACATCTTGGAGAATCCGGACGTCTCGCTTGAGGACATCCTCGCCCGCCAGTACCTCATCGGCGGCAACTACACGGCCTATACGATCGCGAACCCGAAACCGAAAGAGTACAAGGCGCAGTATTACTGGGACAAGGCGCGCATGGTGAAGTGGTTCTATCGCTACGTGCAGGAAAACAAGGCCGCTGGATTTGCAGTCCCCTGGTCTGCCTGGATTGCGGAAAACGATCAAGTCGGGGACTGAACCTATGCTCTTGTTTCTCATGAGAAAATGCGTGTGAGATTCCGAAACCGACGCAAAATGGAATGAAAAAGCGAGAAGCCGTACAGCTGGGAAATGGCTGCACGGCTTCTCGCTTTTTATCTGGCCTTATTTCCATGTCTTTCGGTATTTCCCTGGCGGCATCCCGACGAGGCGGTTGAAGGCGACTTGGAAATAATTCGTGTTGTTGTAGCCGCACCGGAGCGCGATTTCGGTGATTGTCGCGTCAGTCGTGAGCAGGAGGTTCTGCGCTTCCGTCATGCGGCGATGGATCATGTATTGGATCGGTGAGTGGCCGACAAGGGCCTTGAAGGTGTGCGAGAGATAGTAGACATTGACGTTCAACGCCTTCGCAATCGTTTTGAGGCTGATGTCCTCGCGGAAGTGTGCGTCGATGTATTCTTTCGCGCGCACGCCGAGGTGATAGTCCTGCATTTCGGGAGCATGACTCGCGCGCTCTTCAAGTTCGTGCCGTAGGAAAGTGACGAGCGAGGCGACGAGGTCGCCGATGGCTTCGCACATGTGCGCGCCATCCGAACGCTTCTGGAATTCATAGAGGATGCGGACGTAGCTCAAAAGGATACGGCGCGTCTCGCGCGCAGAGAGCAGAGGATCTTCCTCGGGTTGCTGGAACGCGCCTTTCGGCAGTCCCTTGATCGCGAGATCCGCGATGCCGATCTGCCAGAATTCGAGCGGCGCGGCAGGGTCGGTCGTAAAGGACTTTGTCGCTTTTGCCGGGATGAGCAGCACCTGGTCTTCCGAGAGTGCGTAGGTCTTTTCGTTCACGACGGCCTTGCCGCGGCCGTCGATGACGAAGACAAGGAACGCAGGACTCTGCCGGAAGTCCGGGCTGTCGCTGGTGCGATCACGTCCGCCTCTGACATGGCGGATCGAGGCGAGGCAGGGGCGGGCGTGGAGCTCGAAGATGCCCTGCCGTGCGTCTGGATAGGGATGCGATTCCATCGGGGAAACCTCCTGAACGTGTTCACTACGGCATCGTTGCCGCAAGATATTGTATCCGATTTCGATGGTTCTATTATAGTACAATCTTGCAAATCTAAATCAAAACTTGCCCGAGAAATGACAAAAAAGTAAAGAATTTTGTCTGATTGTTACCAGATTTTGGAGGAATTGCGCGGCAGTTTCGTCTATAATGAACATTGTCAGGCGGAGGGAACGCAAGAAAGCGAAGGCTGTGGAAAGCCTCTTCGGACCTCTTCATGAATCTTTCCGCCTCGTGTGTATGTGTTTTCGTGCCGCTGGGGGGGCGGCAGTGTTATCGAACAGGAGGAAGGTAACATGTTCAAGTGGTTCCTGACTGGACCGATTCGGCGCGCGTGCAAGCCGTCACAGCCATGATTCTCGGCTATGGCATGTATTACGTCATGCGCATGACGCTCGGCGTCGCGAAGAAGCCGATGCTCGAGTCGGGCTTCACAGCAACGCAGCTCGGCGCGATGGGTGCAGGCATGCTCGTTGCAATCGCTATCGGCAAATGTGCGAACGGATTTATCGCAGATCACTGCAACATCAAGAAGATCGTTCCTTTGGGCTTGCTCGGTGCGGCCATCGTCAACGCGATCCTCGGCCTCTCGGATGCCTATTGGGTGTTCCTCTTGCTCTGGATCATCAATGGCTGCTTCCAGTCGATGGGCTCGGCACCCTGCATCGTTTCCCTTTCCCAATGGTTCTCGAAGAGCCAGCTCGCGACGTATTACGGCCATTACGTCGGCGAGGGCGCGACGTATCTCGGCACTTCGATGATCATCATCGCGCTTGGCTGGCATGCCGCGTTCTTCGTTCCAGGCGTTGCCTGCATCGTGCTCGCTTTCATCATGTACCGCTTCATGCGTGACCGTCCAGAAACGTACGGCCTTCCGAGCGCGAACGAGTTCGAAGGCGAAGTTGTTCAGGAAAAGAAAGAGCAGGAAGTCTCGACGCGCGAAGCGCAGCTCATGGTCATCAAGAACCCGTATGTCTGGATCCTCGCAGCGGCAGCGATCTGCCTTGGCATTTCCCGCTATTCCATCAGCAGCTGGGGCGTCATCTTCCTGCAGGAAGCGAAAGGCTTTGACCTCGTGACGGCAGGCAGCCTCATGGCGCTCTCCCCGATTCTCGGCGGTGTCGGCTCGTTTGCGTCAGGCTTCATTTCCGATAAGATCTTCAAATCGCATCACTCCGTCACGACGATTGTCTTTTGCATTGTCATGCTCGTCGGCATGCTTGGCATCTGCTTCGCGCCGGCCGGCAACCACACTTGGGTCGCGGTCAGCATCGCGGTCTTCGGCTTCGGCCTCGGTGTCATCCTCTGCTTCGTCGGCGGCATGCTCGCCGTCGATCTTTGCCCGCGCAAAGCGACAGGCGCGGCGATGGGCGTTATCGGTCTGCTCGCATATGGTGGCGCAGCACTCCAGGATATCGTCAACGGCATCCTTGTTGATTCTGCGAAGCTGGTCGTCAATGGCCAGACCGTTTACAATTTCGACACCATCATCGAATTCTGGATCGGCTCGATCATCGTCATGACGCTCCTCATCGTCCCGACGCTCTGGGCGAAGAAGAACAAGGAGCATGAAGAAGATGACGCAGCTGCATGAGCTGCCTGCCGGTTGCAAAAATTTAATTTCCAGAGAACCGGCCATCGCCCTACGCAGGCCATCGGATTTGCGGTACAATAGGGCTTGGAGCGATTTTCGCAAAAAAACAAAGAACAAAGTGAGCCGAGAGGCCGTCAAGAGAGGATTTTCACCATGAGCAGCAAGCAGATTGTCTTAGGCCCTTATCTGCTTTCGCCGTCCGCGACTGGCATCACGGTCGCATGGGAGATGCGGCAGGCGGAGAGCCTGTCCGTCTCTTTCGAGGCGGGGGGCGAGAGAAGGCAGGTGAGGGCTGTGCGGGAAAAGGAGCCCGCGCGCAAAGAGCAGCCGGAGGGGGAGTACCTCTACACGGCGATTCTCGACCACCTCGCGCCGGATACGACGTACAGCTACGCGATCCAGTGCGGGGGCGAGACGCTTGCAGCCTCAGCGTTCCGCACGCAGAAGGAACACCCGGAGCACCTGCACCTCGTCACGCTTTCTGATTCGCACCTTTTCTACAATGGGGAGCGGTTCGGCAAGATGGTGGAGCATGTGCAGCCGGATTTCCTCCTGCACAGCGGCGACATTTCCTTCGGCACAGGCTTCCAGCACGATCAGTATACGGACAATTGGTTCCACAAGATTCCGGAGGTGCTCGCATCCATCCCTGCCTGGTACATCCCGGGCAACCATGATGACGGACCCTAAGACGCGGCGGCAGGTGCGCGAGACGCTCGCCTGGATCGAACAAGACCTTTTGAGCCCGCAGGCGAAAGCTGCGGACTGGCGCATCCTCGTCGCGCATCATCCTTACACGGACGTGTTCAACAACCGCTATCTCGTGCCGATTGCCGAACGGTGCGGCGTGAATCTCGTCATTGGCGGGCACCTGCATTATTATATCCAAGCCGTCTCGGTGAATCCTGCGATCGGTGCCCGCACGATGTATGTCTGTCAGGGCAGCGCACAGGATCCCGAGGCGAAGTTCCAAGGCCACCTCGAGGGGAAGCGGCTTTTGAGCGAATTCCCCGAGGTCACAGCGCTGGGGCGCAACAATTACGGTGTGCTCGACATCACGAAGGACGCGATCGACTACAAGCTCTACGGTTTCACGGACGATGGAAAGGAGCAGCTCGTCGATACGATCCACATGACGCATGACGCGCCCGATGTGGCGCTCTCGGACATCGAGCTCCGGCGCGTGGACAACAACGGCAACATCGAAGTGCGCGCATTCGCGGAAAATCGCGGCACGAGTCCCGCGATGGTCGTGTTGCCCATCGTCGATAACGGCAAACTCACGGAGCAGAATCTCTTCGGGCAGAAAGCAGACAGCCACGTCGCGCTCCTGCAGGCGGGCGAAAAGCGCAAGCTGATTGCTTATTATCAGGCGTACGGCGCAGGCAACCACCATATCACGCTGGAGGATGCGGCACTTGACCTCATCGTTTACGAGCCGCAGCAGCTTTCCTATGCGCACATGCGTGTTTTCGCGGGCAAGGGCAAGGATGCCGATTGCCTGATTGCGAGCATCGAAGCGACGAACAACCTCGATCAGGAAGTCTTTTCCTCGGTGCCGCTCTACATCGATCAGCGCATAGCGGAGGCACGAAACATCTTTTTCCGCAGCCATGAAAGGAGGCACATCGAGTTCCGCCACCGCTTCGCGAAGGGTGGCGATTACCAGGTCAGTATCGGCGACCAGCTGCCGAAGAACATCACGATCGCCTCAGGCATCCGCATCGTTCCGCGCATCCTCGACCGCTCGGGGCATGGGCACTACGGCCTTTTGCAGGGCAGTCCGAAAGTCGTCCAGGAGCACGGCAAGACGGTCGTGAGGCTCGAGCATTACGGCGATTACATCGAGATTCCCGCAAGTCCGGATCTCGTCGCCGAGCAAGGCTTCACAGGCATCGTCTGGGCGAAGGTCAACCGCCTCGCGAAGCCTTCGGAAATGGGGCACAATCCGCTCATGGTCCGCGGCAAGTCCGTGGGCTGGGGCGCGACGTACTACCTGCGGATGGTCATCGAGCGCGCGGGCGGGCTCAAATGGGGCACATGCCACGACATCACCGAGTACATGTGGCAAGGCGGCGAGGCTGCTGTCGGCAGCTGGATGCAGTATGCGTCCACATTTGACAAGCAGACGGGCGGCAGCTCGTACTGCGACGCCAAAGAAGTCGCCCGCGTGCCAGGCATCGCGCCGGAGTGCAAGCTGCGGCAGTGGCAGGATGAACCCATTTTCGTCGGTTACTCCTACATCGGGCATGTGATCCCCGAGCTCGGGCGCCCGAAGTATTTCACGCATCTGCCGGGCGATGTGCGCGAGGTGCGCTTTTACAAGCAGGGCCTTGCAGCGGATGAGGTGCGCGAGACCTATGACCATCCGGAAGAAGCTGGCGCGCGAGAGAAGGATCTCGCCGTCTGGCTCGATTTCAAGAATATCCTTACGGTTGGTACGCATACGACCGAATGGCGTCATCCGACGGTTTACAGCCGCGATTACATGACGCAGAAGAAATATTGGACATTCCGCCAGCTCAAAGTCATCGCACGCGTCCCCTTGCAGACGAGCCTTAAAGCGACGGTCGAAGTCTCAGATGATGAGGCGTCGATCAAGGGCAAAAAGGAGATCCGCTTGCAAGATGGCACGCAGTACATCGACCTCCAAGACCTGCCGGAAGCGCAATACCTGCGCATCCGTACGGAATTTTCCGCCGACGTCGGCCCCGATGGCACGTTCGTGCCTGAGCTCCTGCTCTACCAGGTCACGGCGGCAACGGAAAAGAATTTCACGGAGATGTACTGGTCTACGCGCACGGCGTGGGAGAAAGGCACCTTCACCGGCGCCGTTGGTTTCGCGCCGTTTGAGCGCTTGAAAGATTTCCCCGAATACACTGATGTCATCCACGGATGACGATTCCTGTTTTTTCTTTTGATTCCCCGAGCTGATCCACAAAAATGGATCGACATTTCCCCCGAAAGCTCTGTGCAGCGATGATTCCCGCGCTGCACAGGGCTTCTTTTTTTGCGGCGTGACCGCGAGCTGTCTATGAAAGCGTTTTCAAAACATGAAAACAACGCGCGGCCATTGCGCTCTATAATAAGAGCATGCAAAGGAAAACAAGAAACTTTCATAGAGCATGCAAAGGAGACAGAGAACAATGAAAGTAGCGATTGCAGCGAATGCTGTCGGCAAGAGCCTGAAGGATTGCGTCAAGAAGTACCTCGAAGGCAAGGGATATGAAATGGTGGACATGTCGAACGACGACATCTTCACGGCGACGATGAACGTCGCCAAAGCCATCCAGGGCGGGGAGATCACGCGTGGCATCGTCGTGGATGATTATGCTGTCGCACCGTTCATGATCGCATCGAAGAACCACGGCATCGTCTGCGCACCGACGTATGAGGACTACACGTCCTCGATGACGCGCCACCACAACAGCACGCAGATCATCGCGCTCGCCGCGAACATCACGGCGCCCGTGCTCTCGTGCCAGCTCGCCGAGAACTTCTGCAAGACGGAGTACGACGGCGGCCGCCACCAGGTCCGCATCGATATGATGAATCGCATTTTGTAATTGGAGGTACCATCGAATGAAAATCGCCATCGGCTGTGACCATATCGTCACGGACATCAAAATCAAAGCCGCAGAATTCCTCAAGAAGCAGGGCCATGAAGTCATCGACGTCGGCACGCACGACTTCATCCGCACGCATTATCCCATCTATGGCCGCAAAGTCGGCGTGCTCGTCGCGAAAGGGGACGTCGATCTCGGCGTCTGCATCTGCGGCACGGGTATCGGTATCAACAACAGCGCGCAGAAGATCAAGGGCGTCCGCGCGGCTTGCGTGACGGACGTGCAGACGGCGGTCGCGGCGAAAGAGCAGCTCAATGCGAACGTCATCGGCTGCGGCGGCCGCGTCGTCGGTGTCGGCACGATCGAGTACATCCTCGACGCCTTCCTCAAGGCGAAATACCAGCCGACGCCCGAACGCGACGCGCTGATCCAGAAGATCGACAACATGATTCCCGACAACGACGCCATCGAAAACGACCACATCTTCGACGAATACAACAAGAAATGGGCGGAAGGGTACTATCACGACTGAAAAGGCTACGCAAATCAAATAAAATCAGCTATAATGAAGCAAGTGTGTTTTGATTGCTGAACGCGGCTCATACAGCAGCCTCCCTCACAGAGGGAGGGGGACCGCGAAGCGGTGGTGGGAGTAGTAAGGTGCTGAAGCCTGACAAGCTTGCAGGCGCTGCTAAAGTCTTTAGCAACGTTCTGCATATTTGTTCATCTTCAGCACCCAACTACTCCCCCCCAGTCAGCCGTTCGGCTGACAGCCCCCTCAAAGAAGGGGCCTTTGCATAGGAGTCATTTTCATCAGTTGTGAAATCTGTCAAACAAGCACGAAATATTTTTCTAAAGGAGACGTATACAATGACGAAAGACGATATGGCCATGGTGGCAATGGAGATCGTTGCCTATGCAGGCGACGCGCGGACGAAGTACCTCGAGGCCATGGACGCCATGGGCGACGAGGATTTTGCAAAAGCCGAGGCGCTCATCAAGGAGGGCGACGACCTGATTCTCGATGCGCACAACCAGCAGACGGAGCTCATCACGAAGGAAGCAGCGGGCGAACAGCTCGACATCGGCTTCCTGACCGTCCATGCGCAGGATCACCTCATGACGGCGATGCTGCTCTCGGATATGGACAAGCGTTTCCTCAAGATTCTCAAGAAGAAAGCAGGGAAATAAGATGGCTGAGACCCCGAACAAGTTCCCCGACGACTTCGTCTTCGGCGGCGCGACGGCGGCTTATCAGGTCGAGGGCGCGACGACGGAGGACGGCCGCGGCCCCTGCACATGGGACGAGGCCATGAAACGTCCGGGCAGCCGCTTCATGGCCGACCCCGCGAGCGATTTCTACCATAAATATCCCGAAGACCTCGCGCTCTGCGAGAAATTCGGCGTGAACGGCATCCGCATCTCGATTTCGTGGACGCGCATCCTGCCGGAAGGCGAGGGCAAGGTCAACCAGAAGGGCATCGACTACTACAACAAGCTCATCGACGCCTGCCTCGCGCATGGCGTCGAGCCGTTCGTGACGCTGCACCACTTCGATACGCCGCTCCGCTATTTCCATGAGGGCGGCTGGCTGAACCGCGCGATCATCCCGCATTTCGTCGATTATGCGAAAATCTGCTTCGAGGCATTCGGTGATCGCGTCAAGCGCTGGGCGACGTTTAACGAGCCGTGGTCGATTGCGCAGAACGGCTATATCGCGGGCAACTTCCCACCGCACGAGACATTCCAGATGGCGAAGGCCATCCAGATCGAGCACAACCTCATGGTCGCGCACGCAAAAGCGCTGCACCTCTACAAGACGATGGGCCTCAAAGGCAAAATCGGCATTGTCCACACGCTCGAGGGCAAAGTGCCCATCACGGACACGCCGGAAAACCGCCATGCGCGCGACCTTGATGACGCCATGAGCAACCGCTTCATGCTCGACGCCTGCTTCCTCGGAAAATATTCCGACGAGACGATGGCGCTCATTGACGAGATCCTGCGCGAGAACAACGGCACGCTCGTGACGGAGCCGTCGGATTTCGACGACTTTGCCGTCGCTGCAAAAGAAATCGATTTCCTTGGCATGAACTACTATTCGAGCCACTTCCTGCAGGCGTGGGATGGCGAGAGCAAAGTCTTCAACAACTCGACGGGCGAGAAAGGCACGAGCGTCTTTGCGCTGCATGGCGTCGGCGCGCGCGTCTCGAACCCCGAAGTGCCGACGACGGACTGGGATTGGCCGATCTATCCGCAGGGCATGCACGACCAGCTCTGCCGTATCGCGCACGACTATCCGAACTACAAAGAAATCTTCATCAGCGAAAACGGCATGGGCTACAAGGACGACCTCGTGGACGGCAAGATCGACGACACGCCGCGCATCGAGTACGTGGCAAAGCATCTGCGCGCCATCCAGCAGGCCATCGCCGAGGGTGTCAATGTCCGCGGCTACTACATCTGGAGCCTCCAGGACATGCTGAGCTGGTCAAACGGCTACAACAAGCGCTACGGCCTGTTCTACGTCGATTACAAGACGCAGAAACGCTACCCGAAGAAGAGCGCGTACTGGTATAAGCTCTGCAGCGAGCAGAAACGCATCGTGCCCATCGAAGAAGTTCCGAACGCATAAGAAGAAGGAGCCCCGGTTGAGGCTCCTTCTTTGTTTGCGTGAAAAACGGACGGCCGGATGCTTGCGAGATATTGACGGTGATTGTATGATGAAATCAAACACAAAATGCAGAGCATCCGTTGTACGTCAACAAATCACAACGCAAAACTTCATCTTTCTGCTGTACCATAACATCATAACTCAAACTTCGCACACGGAAAACATCCCGTATGCCCTGAAAATCCAGCATGAGCTGGATGTAAAAATCCACTCATGCACACCTTTGCCCATTCAG
>OMZR01000163.1 GCA_900315575.1 uncultured Veillonellaceae bacterium | reverse complement strand
TTTGCTAGATGCATTTCCACATCTTAGTGGATGTCTTCTTTTTTGACAACATGAATTATGTGGCAGAATTATTTATCCCACAGGTTTTATGATTGAGCCAATCTTTTCGCCATTCGGCGAGCCTGCGAAGGCGATGAGGCCGTCAATCGGCGTCACGCATTCCTTGAGGCCGGCGAGCATCTTTTCCGCGGCGGCTTTTTCGCCTGCGGTGCCGATAGCGGCCTGCCATGCTTCGATGAGGGCTTTGAGGCCCGGATAGCACGAGGGGGCTTCGGCGACTTTTGCGGCGGTGGATTTGAGTTCTTCTTTTGTCATAATGGGTGTTCCTTTCTGATAAAGCTTTCTTCGACTGCACAATCATACTGATTGGTATATCATACCTTCGACACTCCCCCTGCCGCTCACGCGGCCCTCCCCCCTCTGAGAGGGGGGGCTAAGGTTAGATGTCAAATCTTGAAAACGGCAATGGCATTCTGGAGGTCTTGTGCCTGCTCGGCGAGCTTGCGGCTCGCGTCGGCGATTTCGTGCATCGAGGCCGTTTCTTCCTCCGTGGAGGCCGAGACGGTCTGCGCTTCGTCGGCGACGGAGCGGCTCTTCTCGTTGATCTGCGCAATGGCGTTGTCGATCTCGTGGATGCTGTCCGTCAGGCTCACGACAGCTCTCTGCATATCAGCCGAGCTCGTCGCGACTTCGCCGACCATGCCGACGATGCCCTGGAACGACGTGCCCGTCGACTGGACGGTCTTCGTGCCGGCCATGACTTCGTCGAGGCCGCTGTGCATGGCCGTGACGGCTTCGTCCGTCGATTTCTGGATCTTGCCGATGCGATTCGAGATTTCGCCGGCCGCTTCCTGCGACTGCTCGGCGAGCTTGCGGACTTCGTCAGCGACGACGGAGAACCCGCGGCCATGCTCGCCTGCGCGCGCGGCCTCGATGGCGGCATTGAGCGCGAGGAGGTTCGTCTGGTCGGCGATTTCGGAAATCGTGGCGACGATGGTGCCGATTTCCTTGCTGTTCTCGCCAAGCTCTTCGATGAGTTTCGCGATATTGCCAACGTTCGACTCGATGGACTGCATGCTCGTGACGGCCGTCTGGACATCCTGGCCGCCCTGGGCTGCGACTTCGCTCGTCTGCTGGACTTTCATGCCGGCATCGGAAAGCGTCTTACGGAACTGTTCCATGCTCGTGTTGAGGTGCTGCGTGTGGCCATTCGCCGTCTCGACGTCCGTGAACTGCTCGCTGCACGAGCCTGCGACATTGACGACGGAGTCCGCGATGGACTGGCTGACCTCGGCGGCCTGATCGGCGGTCGACGTGAGTTCTTCCGAGGCAGCGGCGAGGTATTCCGCCGTCTGCGCAACATTCTGCATGAGCTTGCGGACTTTCTCGTTCATTTCCTTCATGGCAAGCGCCATCATGCCGATTTCGTCGGGGCGCGTGCTGAGTGCCTGGAGCTCGGCCGCATCCTGTTCGCTGATCGTGAAGTCGCCCGTGCCGATGACTTCCATGCGCTCCGTGACTTTCTGGATCGGACCGGCGATGCTCGCACCGAGATAGCGCGCGAATGCGATGAAGATGAGCTGCAAGACGACCATGACAGCGAGACACTTCAAGATGTCGGAATGGAACTTGTCATTGATTTCCTGCTCGCGCGCGGCGATGACCTTGTCGACTTCATCAATATAGACGCCCGTGCCGACGACCCACTGGTATGGCTGGAAGCAGATGGAATAGCCGAGTTTCGGCAGTGACTCCGTCTCGCCCGGTTTCGGGAACGTCCAGCGCGTATAGCCGCCGCCTTCCTGCTGCGCGTTCTTGTTGATTTCCTGGATGAACGGGAAACCGGTCGAATCCTTGGCATTCAGGCGGTTCGTGCCCTCGGTCTTGCTGCCGAGCAGCACGACGTTGTCGCCATTCACTGTGTCAATCCAGAAATAGCCCTGCCCGCCATTATAGCGCAAATCGCGCACACGGTCAGCCGCTTCTTTCTTGGCTTGTTCCTCGGTGAGCTCGCCCGCCTGCTGCTTCTTGTAATATTCTTCGAGGATGCTGTAGGCAATCTGCGTCTCGCCCTTCATTTCCCGCTCGATGTTCTGCTCGAGGTCTTCTCGATAGCTCACAAGCGAATCCTGACTATCCCTGTAATTCCCGTATAAGAAGAACCCGCCAATCAAAACGGTCGTGGCAATGGAAACGCCACTGATGGCTGCAATCAGTTTTGTCTTCATAGATGATAGCCCTAGCATAAGACATCTCCCCCACTTTCTGACGCGAAAACGTCGCATTCTTTATCCTTCAGTCCCATTTTCTGTGTTTCGATGTTTTTCTGGAAAACCCTTCTTTTTTTTCGGAATTTTCATTGCAAAGTGAAAAAAGTTCCGCGGGCGGCGAAATCATATCGCACCCGCGGAAGTTCTGATGTGCTAATTGTTATGTCGTGCAGGGGACTCCCCCCGCCCTTCGGGCCCGTCCCCCCTCTAGAAGGGGGCTGGCTCCAATGGAAGTGCTTCGCATGAAGCTCTTTTCTCCCAAAGGCAAGTGAGCTACTCTAATGGTCAGATCTTGAAGACGGCAATCGCGTTCTGGAGGTCTTGGGCCTGCTCGGCGAGCTTGCGGCTCGCGTCGGCGATTTCGTGCATGGATGCCGTTTCTTCTTCGGTCGAGGCCGAGACCGTCTGTGCTTCGTCGGCGACGGAGCGGCTCTTTTCGTTGATCTGCGTGATGGCGTTGCTGATCTCGTCGATGCTCGCCGTCAGCACTTTGACGGAGCTGCGCATGTCGTCGGCGCTCGTCGCGACTTCGCCGACCATGCCGACGATGCCCTGGAACGAGCTGCCCGTCGACTGGACGGTCTTCGTGCCTTCCATGACTTCGCCGAGGCCGCTGTGCATCGCCGTGACGGCTTCTTCTGTCGATTTCTGGATCTTGCCGATGCGGCTTGCGATTTCGCCGGCTGCATCCTGCGACTGCTCGGCGAGCTTGCGGACTTCGTCAGCGACAACGGCGAACCCGCGGCCGTGCTCGCCCGCGCGCGCGGCTTCGATGGCGGCATTGAGCGCGAGGAGGTTCGTCTGGTCGGCGATTTCCGAAATCGTCGCGACGATGTCGCCGATTTCCTTGCTGTTCTCGCCGAGACTCTCGATGAGCTTCGCAATGTTGCCGACATTCGATTCGATGGACTGCATGCTCGTGACGGCCGTCTGCACGTCCTTGCCGCCCTGCTCGGCGACGCTGCTCGTCTCGTCGACTTTCTCCGATGTCATGTGGAGCGTCTTGCGGAAGCTTTCCATATTTTCCGTGAGCTTCTGCGTATGGTCGTTTGCTGTCTCGACGTCCGTGAACTGTTCGCTGCAGGCGCCAGCGACATTGACGACGGAGTCTGCGATGGCTTGGCTGACCTCGGCGGCCTGGTCAGCCGTCGACGTGAGCTCTTCCGAAGCCGCTGCGAGGTATTCTGCCGTCTGCGCGACGTCGCGCATGAGCTCGTGGACTTTCTCGTTCATTTCCTTCATGGCATGCGCCATCGTGCCGATCTCGTCCGGACGTGCCGCCAGCTCTTCGAGCTCGGCTGCATCCTGCTCGCTCAGCGTGAAGTCGCCCGTGCCGATGACCTGCACGCGCTCCGTGACTTTCTGAATCGGCCCTGCGATGCTGCCGCCAAGGTAGCGTGCGAACGCGATAAAGATGAGCTGCAGGACGACCATGACGCCGAGCGACGTCAGAATCTGCGAACGGAGCTTCGCATTGTAGACTTCCGTACGCTCTGCGACCGCCTGGTCGATGTCATCAATCCAGACGCCCGTGCCGATGACCCAGTTGAACGGCTGGAACAGCACCGTATAGTTACGTTTCGGCAGCGGCTGCGTCTCGCCCGGCTTTGCAAACTGCAAATCCGTAAAGCCGCCGCCTTCCTGCAGGCCGTTCTTGATCATTTCCTGGATATAGTGGACGCCATTCAGATCGACGGCGTCGATGCGGCTCTTGCCCTCGGTATCGCGGCCGAGCAGGACGACGTTGACGCCCTCTTTCGTATCAATCCAGAAATATCCCTTGCCATCGTCATAGCGCAGGTCGCGCACGCGGTCCGCGGCTTCTTTCTTCGCCTGATCGACCGTCATCTCGCCGGACTGTGCTTTCTTGTTGTACTCGTCCAGGATGCTGACCGCGACCTGCGTCTCTTCCTTGAGCTGCGTCTCGACATTCGATTCGAGATCCTGCCGGTAGCTCGCAATGCTCGCTTCATTGTATCGGACGTTCTCAAAGATAAAGAAGCCACCAATCAGGATGGTCGAGGCGAGCGAAACGCCGCTAATCACCATGACCAGCCTTGTCTTCATGGATGAAAAATCGAACATACCATATCCCTCCATATCCCTCACTTTTTTCCACACATGATTCTGGCTCTTCACCCATAAGTGTGGGTGAAAAATTAGCATCAGCATCGCCTCAAGCCGCGTGATTCGTGGCTCGAGGACGATTCGGCAATGGTACGACAAT
>OMZR01000040.1 GCA_900315575.1 uncultured Veillonellaceae bacterium | reverse complement strand
GTCGAACTATCACAAATTGGCCGTTGAACTATCACAATTTGGACACGAAGTATCACAATCTGGCCACGAACTATCACAAAATGGATTCGAATTATCACAATTTGGATTCGCTGTATCGAATGACGTATACATGAAGAGTAAACATTTCATCTTTCGCCCATGTCCAAAATGTGATAGTTCAGGTTCTGCGAGCTGTTGCATCGGAAGATGTGGCAGCTCTTTTTCTATGCCTAGCATCTTTTGGTAGCGTGAAAGGTACGGGCTTCTATACCTATCCAAATCGCTGTAGTGCCCATCGCTTCAGCCATTGGGATATAGGGCTGTGACGGAGCGGATTCAATGTCTGCAGCCGTCACCAAACGTACCAAAGATGTTGTATAATTGATAAATGGAATATCGTATTTTGTCTCGACAGTCGGCGGCGCGCCGTTGGAGACCGTGAAGAAGTACATCGAGAACCAGAAGACGAAATAAGGGGGTGAGCATTATGGTGATCACTCGCGGCTACAAGTATCGCATCTACCCGAATGCGGCACAGGCATCTTGCATTAACAGGACGCTCGGATGTTGCCGTTTCGTGTATAATCATTTCCTCGCCTTGCGGCGCGACGAATGGAATGTCAACCATGTCTCTATCCGATATGAGGACACGAGCCGTCTTCTGACGGAAATGAAGCGGCGAGAGGAAACGTCTTGGCTGAAGGAAGTGGATGCAGTTGCGCTTCAACAATCTTTGCGAACGCTGGATAAGGCATTCCAGAACTTCTTTCAGAAGTTCGCGAGATACCCGCGCTTTAAATCGAAACGACGGCATCAGCAGAGTTACCGTACCATGAGCAAGAGCGGCATCCGCGTTGAAGGCAACCATGTGAAGATTCCGAAGCTCGGAAATGTCCGCATTGCAAAAAGTCGGACATTCGAGGGGCGCATCCTGAATGCCACAATCACGCGCACGGCCTCCGGCAAATACTTCGTATCGCTGTGCGTCGAAGAAGATGCCTCATTCGCGCCATGCGGTACGGGAAAGATTGGTATTGATGTCGGCCTCAAGGAGTTCTTCACCGACAGCAATGGTAGGACGGTTTCACCCCAGCACATCCTCCACAAGCATCAGAGGAAACTTGCGAGAGAGCAACGCCGCCTTGCTCGAAAGATGCCGCGTTCGCGAAACCACGACAAGCAGCGCATTCGCGTCGCCCGAGTCCATGAACATATCAAAAACATCCGCAAGGACTTCTTGCAGAAGCTCACCACACGGCTCGTTGACGAAAACCAAGTCATTGCCGTCGAGCACCTGCAGGTCAAGAATATGCTGCGGAACCACCATCTTGCGCGGGCAATCTCGGACGCGAGTTGGTCGGAGTTCTTCCGAATACTCAGATACAAGGCTGCATGGCGCGGCGCGTCCGTCTTGCAGATTGATGCCTTCTACCCGTCGAGCCAGACTTGTTCCTATTGCGGGCATCGGAATCTCATCATGAAGGATTTGTCCGTTCGCGAATGGATATGTCCGACGTGCGGAACGCATCATGATCGCGATGAGAATGCCGCGAAGAACATCCTCGCTAGAGCCTTGGGTCATAAAGTCTGAAACATAGGACATACCGTGGGACACACGGAAATTCACGCTTGGGGAGATCATGTAAGTCGTTCCGGCTTCGGCAGGAACGCTGTGGTCAGCGAACCAAGAATCCCTCTGCTTTAGCTGTTGGGAGTGTCAACGCGGGGTGTCTGGGGGCTTTGCCCCCATCGCCCCCAGCAAGGGGGACGAGCCCCCTTGCAACCCCGGGAAAGCGGAAGATTGAACTGACCGCCATCCCACCCCTCCACCAAGGGGCTGCGCCCCTTTGACCCCGCAAAGCGGAGGGAAACCGAAGACAGGCGCCGACCTTCCGCCCCTCTTCCACGCGGTCCGCCTGCGACGCTCCTGCGTCGCGAGGCAGGCGACCCGCGTTCCAGAGGAACGAAAGCACGGCGCTGTTTCTGTCTTTCGGTTTCCCTGAAGGATGGAGCGGGAGATCTTCTGCGTTCCGCTGCGCTTCACTCCGAAGAACTCCCGCATCCATCCAAGCGTCCCGCCCACCACCCGCAAGGGGCTGCGCCCCTTGCAACCCTGGAAAGAGGAAAGAACGGCCTGCCTGCCGCCGACCTTCCTAGCGTCCTCCGCAGAGCCTCCAGCCCGCAGCCGACCTCCTCCTCAGCGCCCTCCGGGCACGATCGTCGTCGACCTGGCTGCGGGCCTGCGGCTCAGCTCCGTCCGTACGGAAGGACGGTTCGTTTCAGGCAGGCGCGTTCTCTCGAAGCCGAGGCCACGATCACGCCGCGCTGCGCGCGCCGGCATCGCGTCCCCGGCAAGCCGACCAACCCCGCCCACCACCACAAGGGGCGCCGCCCCTTGCATCCCCGAGTGTCTGGGGGCTTTGCCCCCATCGCCCCCAGCAAAGGAGCTTCGCCCCTCTGCACTCCCATTTCTGCGGGGGCGCTGCCCCCACACCCCCGCGCTCGCCGCTGGGCAGGAGGGCAGGGGGCTGCCCTCTGCTGGGATAGCGTGTGGGTAGCTGTTTCTGTCAAGGCCGAGCCGCCTGCGGCGGTCGCTGGCGCGAGCCTTGACAGAACGCGAAAAGAGCAAGCACCGATGGAAAAAATCTAACATAGCTATTGCATTAAGTCATCGAACATGGTATAATAAAGACGTGGTAAGGGAGTAGGAACCCGAACCACAGCCGAAAAACTCAATATAGGGAGGAATCACCATGATTCAAATGATTCGCCGTTACTTCTACCTTTACCGCGCCTATAAGGAACGCAAGGCGCAGGAGCAGCTTCGCCGCGAGGCTTGGAAGCGTTATTTCGCCAACAATGGCGAGTGGTAAGGGAGGAAGCCACCGTGTATTTCGACAACTGCAAGGACAAGAACGAAGTCAAGGCCATGTATCGCAAACTGGCGATGAAGTACCACCCCGACCGCGGCGGCGATGACAAGACGATGGCCGAAATCAACGCCGAGTATGAGGAAGCGTTCAAGCGCGTCGCGGCAGGCGAGTGGAAAGGCGCGGGGATGCACGAGGGCGGTACGGTCAACTTCAGCGACCTTGACGACGGTTTCCGCGAAGTGCTCGAAAAAATCATGAACATCGAGGACATTTTCGTGGAGCTCTGCGGCTCGTGGCTCTGGATCAGCGGCGACACGCGCCCGCACAAACAGGAGCTCAAGGCGGCGGGCTGCAAGTGGGCGCCGGTCAAGAAGATGTGGTACTGGCGGCCGGACGACCGCAAGGTCTTCAATCGCGGCATGGGCATCAAAGATATGAGCTATATCCGCCGTTACTACGGCTCGGAAGAAATCAAGAAGGGGAATGCACGCAAGCGTATCCGCGCATAACGCGAACCGTTCCGAGAAACGCCGAGGAGGAGGGCATCGCCCTCCTCCTCTTTGTGTTTGACCGTTTTCTGGAGCAGAAAATTTTTTTGCAGAAATAGGGAATATCTATTGCATTAAGTCATCGAACATGGTATAATAAAGACGTGGTAAGGGAGTAGGAACCCGAACCGCAGCCGAAAAACTCTGTATCTAGGAGGTACACATCATGTGCAAAATGAGAGAAATGACCGACAAAGAGCTGTTTTCCAAGGTGTTCGGCGTCCGCGAGGACACGATTCGCTTCGATGACCTCGCCGACCTCATGACCGCGCCGCGCGCGATCGAGGGCGTCGGCGGCAAGCGTGCCGAGAAGGTGTATGCGGTGCAGGAAATCGCCCGCCGTCTCATGATGAAGAGCGACCGCAAGCGCGACACCATCAGCAATCCCGATTGCGCGGCCGACGCCGCATACAAGGCCACCGGCTATTACGAGACGCGCGAACGCTTCAAGGTCATCGTGCTCAACACGAAAAACCATGTGCTCGGCATCGAGGAAATCAGCGTCGGCACGCTCTCCGCGTCGCTCGTGCATCCGCGCGAAGTGTTCCAGGCCGTGCTGAAATACCCGGCCAGCGCGTTCATCATCTTCCACAACCATCCGAGCGGAGACCCGTCCCCGAGCCGCGAGGACATCGCCATGACGGAACGCCTCGGAAAAGCCGCGAAAATCATGGACATCCCCATGCTCGACCACATCATCATCGGAACGGGCGGAGAGCGCCGTTACATCAGCCTAAAAGAAGAATCCATCGTCTGCTAAGAGCCGCCAGAAAGCCCAAGACCTCCCGCCGCGCGCGGGAGGTTTTTTGTTTGCCGTGGCGTGAAGCACGCCCGCGCGGCAAAAGGAGGGAAACGGGCGATCTTCCATTCCGCTGCGCTCCATTCCAGACCTCCCGTTTCCTTGATGGAAGAGACCCGCCACCCGCCCACAAGGGGCTGCGCCCCTTGCATCCCCGCGTGCGTCTCGTTAAGGCAATCGCTATGCCGGAAGGGCGAGAAGCGCGGACAACTTCCGCAAAAAAGACCGTTGCGGCAACAAAAAACTATTGCATTAAGTCATCAAACATGGTATAATAAAAGCGTGGTAAGGGCGTAGGAACTCGAACCACAGCCGCAAAAACATCCGATACAGGAGGACAAGAACATGGACGAAAAGAACAAACAGGCAAGCGCAGAAAAGACCGGCTGGGAGATTCTGGAAGAGATGTTCGGGCCGCTCGAAGAAGTCGAACTCGAATACGACCCGTTCGACGAAAACTGCTGGTAACGCAAAGCCATCCAGAAACGGCTGGAGGAGGGGCAACCCTCCTTTGGCCTGTTTTTGGGCAAAAAAATTTGGCGGCTGACGCCGCCAGAATGGGAGTGATACGATGGAATTTCATAAGCTACAAGACTACGCGCGGCTGCTGTCCGTCGGCGATGTCGTCAAGGCGTACAAGGTCACGCGCGATACCGTGCGCCGCTATTGCACGAGCGGGAAAATCAAAGAGTGCGTCATGACGCGGAACGGCTATCTCATCGACCCGGATGCCCCGGCGGTGATCTGGGAGCCGCGCGCCGTCACGACAAAATGAAAGCACGGCGCTCCGTTTGAAGTAGGAAAGAGCGCCGTGCAGCCGTAAAAACCCTATACAGGATCAACTTCATTCTACCAGAAATCTGCCGATTTCTCAAGAGTGAAATGATCAGACTGGAGGACATCCATGAACGAAAATCCCCCTGCGACGCAGCCGACGAAAGCGCCGGAAACCGTCAAGAAGATGGAGACGCGCGAACTCACGCCCTACAACAAAGTGCGCAAGTCGAAGACCATCATCGAGGCCAAATACTTTCTCAGCCAGCCGGAGATGAAAATCCTCAACTCGATTTTCTCCGTCATCAAAGACAACGCCGAAGAGCTCGGCTACATCGAGCTGCCGACGAAAATGCTCTGCGAAAATCTCAACATCAACCTGCGCGAGCTGAAAGAATTTACCTACAACATCGTGCAGAACGGCGTCACCTTCCGAAGCGTCGATGAAAACGGCGTCTATGAAGACGTCCAGACGACGTGGCTCTCGTCGGCTGTCTACTATCCGACGCTCGGGCGCGTCCGCTTCCGCATCAGCGAAGAACTGAAACCGTACATCATCGGCATCTCGAAGCGCAAAGAACCTTATACCGAATTTGAAACGCGCGAGCTCATTTCAACGACCTACTACACCAGCCGCATCTACGAACTCGCGTGCCAGTACCTTAAATGCGGGAAGCGCCCGAAAATGTCGATTGACGAGCTGCGCAGCATGCTCGGCATCCCCGCCGACAAATACAAGCTGTTCGCCCATTTCAAAGATCGCGTGCTCGACACCGCCGTGCAGGCCATCCGCAGCAGCAAGGAACTGCGCTATGAAGTCGGCTACGAACTTTTCAAATCCGGCCGCGCCTACACGGACATCGTCCTGACCGTCCGCAAAAAGCAGAACGGCACGTATCAGGAAACGCCGAAACAGCCGGTCGAGGTCGCCTTGCCCGCCGTGCCGAAAAACGCGGCGATCACGATGCTCATGGCGCAAGGCATTTCCGAAAAGCGCCTCACCGATTGCACAGAAGAGCAGCTGCAAGAACTCCTGCGCATCATCCGCGACGGCATGAACCCCGTCGTCCTCCGGCAGATGCTCGGACGCTATTCCCTCCAGCGCATCTTTGCCAACAGTGCTATCGTGCGCGAGAAAATGCGGAGCGGCCAAGGGAAGAGCTTCGGCGCGATGCTCTTCACCGCCATCCAGAACGATTGGTCGGAAGATCCCGAACGGAAACAGGAACGTCGCAAAGAAGAGAAGAAGCAGAAAGACCGGGCGCTCGTCAAGAAAATGGAAGAGCACCTAGCGGAAGAAAAGCACAAAGAGACGGAAGCCGCCAAACGAAACAGGGAAGAGAAAAACTCCATGTCGGATTTTGAAATCCGATTTTTGAACGGCAAGATTGAACAAGGCCATGATTTCAAGAAAGAGCCAGGCATGATGCTTCGTCCTTACCTCGACAACGAGCATCCGCGCATCCGTGAAGCCATCGCCCTCCTGATGGACGGCAAGAAGATTCCTCCTGATTTTTTCCAGCAGCAATAACGTGCAAGGTCTGGCCGAAGTGGCCGGGCCTTTTTTCGTGTAAGGGGTGCGGGCGTCCCGCCAAAGGCGGCCGGGCTGTCGTGAACGGAGCCGCCTACATTCCGCTGCGCTCCATTCCGGCGTCTCCGCCCTTGCGGGCTTCCATCCCTGACGCGGGAGTGTCTGGGGGCGTTGCCCCCATCGCCCCCAGCAAGGGGAAAGCCCCTTGCAACCCCGCAAAGCGGAGGGAAACCGAAGACAGGCGCCGACCTTACGCCCCTCTTCCGCGCGGCCCGCCTGCACCGCTCCTGCGTCGCGAGGCAGGCGACCCGCGTTCCAGAGGAACGAAAGCACGGCGCTGTTTCTGTCTTTCGGTTTCCCTGAAGGATGGAGCAGGAGATCTTCTGCATTCCACTGCGCTCCACTCTGAAGAACTCCCGCATCCATCCAAGAGACCCGCCCACCACCCGCAAAGGGCTGCGCCCCTTGCAACCCCAGAAAGAGGAAAGAACGGCCTGCCTGCCGCCGACCTTCCTAGCGTCCTGCGCAGAGCCTCCAGCCCGCAGCCGACCTCCTCCTCAGCGCCCTCCGGGCACGATCGTCGTCGACCTGGCTGCAGGCCTGCGGCTCAGCTCCGTCCGTACGGAAGGACGGCTCGTTTCAGGCAGTCTCGTTCTCTCGAAGCCGAGGCCACGATCACGCCGCGCTGCGCGCGTCGGCATCGCGTCCCAGGCAAGCCAACCGACCCCGCCCACCACCACAAGGGGCGCTGCCCCTTGCATCCCCGCGTCCGACGTCTCACCCGCCGATGGCTCTCTGGCAGCTCATGACGACGAGGAAAAATTTCAAAAGAAGCAAGCAAACGTTGGATTCGTGGCCTGCGAAATCTCTGGCAGGCGATCGCGCACTCCTTGCCGTGTGCGTGCTGGCTCTCACGGCGATCATCACGATTCCCATGGCGAGCGAGAATCCCTGCACAGCATCTTGGCGAAGCGCCGAAGTTCTGCTACAATGGAGCTGCGATCTGGGGAGTGCGGCAGTGTCCCTCTGCGGGAGGGCGCACTTATGAGTTTCTCGCCCCTGCGGGGCGAGAAACTCCGTGCTTGAGCCACGCGTTGCGCGGTAAATCGAAATCCAAACGGAAGGGAGGCTTTCCAGCATGGCGACGTATCATTGTTCGTTCCGTCACGGCAGTGTTGGCCGTGGCGTGCCGCACGCGAACTACATCTGCCGCGAGGGCAAGTACGGCAGCGTCCGCATGAAAGAACAGCTCGTCTATCAGGAATCCGGCAATCTGCCGGAGTTTGCGAAGAAGAATCCGCTCGACTACTGGAAAGCCGCCGACGAGTTCACGCGCGTCAATGGGCGCGCGTATGAGGAAATCGAAGTCGCGCTCCCGCAGGAGCTTTCGCATGAGGAAAATATCGCGCTCGTGAAGTCGTTCATCGCGTCAGAGCTCGGCACGGAACACGCCTATACGTTTGCCATCCACGACAAGCCGGCGGCCAACGATCCGGCGCAGCGGCAAGTTCATGCACATATCATGTTTTCGCCAAAAGTGCAGGACGGCATCGAGCGTCCGCGCGAGCAATTTTTCAAACGCTACAATGCGAAAGCGCCAGAACGCGGCGGCGCTCGGAATGATACGCGGTTCAGCGGCACGCATGGCAAAGAGGCGTTGCTTGCTCTTCGGAAACAGTGGGAGCTTGCGGTCAATCGCGCGTACGAGGAGCGCGGCATGGAGCAGCGCGTTTCTGCGCAGTCGCTTTCAGACCAGCGCGCGGCGGCGCTTGCAAAAGGCGATCAGGAGAAAGCGTTCGTTCTCGACCGCATCCCGCAGGAACACATGGGCCCGAAGATCACCTACACGACCCTGCGCGAAGCTGCCAAGGCACCGGACAAAGAGAAATTCTATCTCGAAAAAGCGCATCCGAAAGCACGCCGTTATTTCGTGGCGATGCAGCAGAAGCGGCTCGCGCAGGAAATCGTCGCACTGCGCCGCGAGCGCATCTTGACGCTGCGCGAAAATCTCGAGAACAAGCGGAACATCCAAGAACTCCATACCGCCATTTCGGACACGCTGCTCGCTGCGCCGACGATGGAAGAAAAGGCCGAGGCTGCGAAGCAGATCGGCATGGATCTGCGTGCCCAGCTCACGCTCGCGAAACAGGAACTCAAAGCGGCGCAAGCGGAACTCCGTGCGTTCCGAAATACGAAGGACAACTATCTGCTGTCCGAGAAGAAGATCGCGCAGATTGCGAACGATGTCTACACGAAGGGCGAGACGAAGCGCCTCCGTGCGTGCGCTGCGAATTGCAAGAAGCTGAAAGCCTCCATCGAGCGGATGCAGACGGAGATTGCATCCGGCAAGCTCGCGGAAGCGAAAGTGGCGGAGCTGACTGCGAAGATCAAAGATCATCAAAAGCGTTATCGCCAAGAGGCCGCCGGACTTCCCGAAGCCATTGCGAAGATGCAGGCGCGTCTCGCCGGCGAAAAAGCGCAGGCGGCGACGAGCGAAATCGCGGATGCCATTCGCCAGCGCGTGGAAATCGCGCGGCAGCGCATCGCGGATCGCCAGCAGCGCATCGACAACCTGCGCGCGCAGAGCTTTATCTTGCAGGAGACGCACGCGAGCTTGCAGGACGTCCACCGCTTCACGAAGGAACAGGATCGCTTGTGGGCGCGCGTGCGCACCCATGCCGCCGAGGTCGAGCGCATCCAGCTCATCGACGACCCGAAGGAAAAGCTGCGCTTCATTCATGCGAAGCAGGTGGAGCTCCATTATCAGAAGCAAGGCATCGCGACGCGAAGCCAGCGCCTTAATCGCTTCCACGCCCGTGAGGATTTTGCACGAAATGCGGCGACGAATGTCTACACGCACGGACGCTATCGCAAGACGTATCTCGCCCAGGTCAAGGAGACGAAGCGCCTCGCGCAAGAACTCAAAGCCGCACCGACCAGCTGGGAACTCCGACAGGCCGTCATGGCATCGCTGGCGAAAGAAAAACAGCTGCGGCAGCAATTCGAGAAAGAGCTCGCGACGCCGACCGCGCAGCGCAGCATCGCGCGCATGGTCGCGGCGCGCATGGTCGCGGCGCGCATGGAGAAAAACTATGTCCTCGAAAGCCGGCAGACGATCATGGCGGAAACGGTCGCGGCGATGGACGATCTCGAAAAGGAACTGCGCAGCATGGAAGACGCAGCTGCGAAAGATTTGGAGAAGCAGCGCGCGCAGGCGCGCGCGAACCAGAAAGAGCAGTCTCTCTCGCAAGCGCTCCGCGCGATGCTCAACATTCCAGAAGCGCGCAGCACCGGCGGTCTGACGGCCAGCCTGCGCGATTATGGAAACCAGAATGTGAAAGACCGTGCTTTGAAAAATTCGTATGAGTACGATTTTGACTAAGGCGTAGTAGAAAAAGGTTTTTGAAAGCAAAAATAGAAAATATAGACTATTGTTTTCTATGGCGCATCGTTTACGATGGACGATGTGATAATTTACATACATCTTTTTGAAGGGGACGATAAATGGGAAGTAGAACATTTTTCGCGGCAGCCGTCTTGGCGGGCTGGCTCGTTTCATCGACTGGCTACGCACAAGAACTGCCGGACGACACGCGATTTGACAGCATGTATGGTGCTGTCGAACTGGCGCAGGAGGAAGACGACGAATCGCTGCTTGTCGCAGCGCCCGCCGTCGATGGGGAATCACAGGAGGCGCTGCCATCTGCCGCGATATGCGGATATATTGGCGATGTCAGCGGCCTCGGTGATGCGTATGGAGCGACGGTCGCGGCGCACGTCTTTGCAAATTGCGCGCGCTACGATGTCGATCCCGTTTTGGCTTTGAGTTTGTTCCAGCAGGAGAGCCAATTTCGGATGGACGCCTGTTCGCCCGTGGGTGCAATCGGTCTCACACAGCTGATGCCGGACACCGCAGCGGGGCTTGGCGGAGACCCGATGGAGCTCGAAGACAACATCCGCTGCGGCGTCGAATACCTCAGCGGACAGCTTGCTCGTTTTTCAGATGCCGGCGACCTCCAAGCGACATACGCCGTTGCGGCCTACAACGCAGGCCCGCAACGGGTGTTGGACTACGGCGACGTTCCGCCCTATAGGGAAACGCGGAATCACGTCAACGCCGTAGCCGAGAACTATCAGACGATTTACGCCATTTTGCAGAATGAGGCGTGACACACAGAAAGAGAAAGAATGCAACAGGGGGTAGCACTTTTGAAGGAACTCCGGGACAACATGATCGGCTTCGCCGACCAGCGCATCGAAAAGATTTCCGTTGATGTAGCGAAACACCACACGGAAACAGAGAACATGTTGGAAGAAGTCAGCAAGCTCATGGAGGAACACGGGATGCTCGACGAGTACAATCGCTTGTACAGCAAGCTGGTGCTGTACTTCCAGCACTTCGGGAGAAACTGCTATATGCAGGGATTCCGCGACCACGCCGAAATCAAAAAGATTCACGATCTGGGAGTGGATGCGCCCATGTGACGCATCCACACGAAAAACAGGCCGAGGCCAGCACCCAATGGATGCTGGCCTCGGCCTGTTTGGCTTCGTCACTTGTTTTTGATTGCTCGGAACGCACGTTGGTACATAGCCATCAACTTACAATAATTCGTCATATTCGTATAGTGAAAATCTGCAGGATGGTGATATTCAATCAGGATGACATCATGTCCATTGATTTTCAAAATCGATGGAAAATCTTGACGATCGATTTCGAAGCCTTTTTTCTTTGCAAGTTCATCTTGGATCAATGGGTCATTTGCACTGATGATAACCGTTGGATCAATCAGTTCGATTTCCTGCCAAATTTCTGTGGCATCGTATTTTGCGTAGTTCATCAAATCGCCAAGCTTCGATGTCTTTTGGCCGTTGCTTTTCTTGATATTAACCACGGCAATTTGTTTCAGTGGATGATCATCGGATTTTGTTGTAATGATTGAGTTGTCTGGCAAAGAAGGAAAATCACCATTAGCAGACGTTTTCAGGATTCCATAGGCCCACCTCGTTACATTATACCATGTAGGCCATGATCTGTCTTTTCTTTCCCTATCCGCCACGCTGCGTACGTACGCTCTGATATCCCAGCCCTGATCACCTCCATAGGCTTCACGCAAAAGAAACAAAGGGCGGTACTTTTGACGATACCATTTTTCAGGTTTTTCATTTACGATGCCATCTCGGATGAAAACGTGTGCTTGGTGATTGATGTACCCGTCAGGGCTCGACTCCTTATTTTCCCATTCGTCCAGTAGGGCCTCTAGGGCGTCGATTTTCTCTTGGTATTCATTTTCGCTCATTCTTTTGCCCCCCCTTTCAATATTTCGCCTTCGATGACATGGTAAAAGCAGTGCAACGTGGCTCTGGCATCTTCCAATGCGTCATGTAGCCGTCCGCATTGGTAGCCGTAGTATGCAGCGCACGCGCCGAGTTTTTGCGGCTTGCGGCGGCTGACGGCTGGATGCGTCTCGGCATAAACGGCGGGAAAGTGCCACATGACATCGTAGATGTGGTGTGCATGGGAATACTTGAAGATATGGCAGAGCTCGCGCCGCTGCCGGGGGAGATTTCCCAGTAGCATATTGTAGTCGAAGCGGACGTTATAGGCGACAATCAGGCGCGCGCTGCGGAAGAGTTGCAGGATGTCGTCCGCCATCGCTTCCAGCAGAGGGGCATCTGCTACGTCCTGCGGCGTGATCTGGTTCACGCGCTCGGCATCCGGCCAAGACTGCTGGCGGACGGGATGAAACAACTGATTCATCAGCGTGTTTCCAGCGCCGTCGATGGCGGAAAATTGCAGGATGTCGTCGCGCTCTTTAGAAAGTCCCGTGGTTTCCGTGTCGAAAACCATGATTTCCTCCGGCAAGATGAGCCCTGTCTGCGGCGAGGTCACGCCTTGCGCTGTCCGCCGAAAGATGATGTCATCCATGATCAGTCTCCTTGTTCTTCGGTGGCATATCTGCCGGCGCTTCGTACTGCGCCAGCATCGTTTTCAACAGTTCGACGAGATGGTCGCGGACAGAGGCCGGCGACAGCACTTTCACGTTGTCCGCGCGTTGCAAGAGCCAAAAATAAAGCCCCGGCCCATCCTGAACGGTCATTCTCGCCTCGCAAGCGTCCTCGTCGGTTTTGTGAATGGTGACTTCGTTGCCGAATGTGTCGATGAGGTCGCTGACTTCGTACGTCGGAATCTCCAACCGGAGCTCGATGGGATCGCCGGTGAAGCTATAGAGCGCACGGTGGACGAAATCGCTCAATCCGGCGCGTTCATGCGTACCGACGAACGCGCGGAGCGGCTTCCGCTTGTCCGGCAGCAGCGCGATCCGTCCCATGCGGTCGAGACGGTAGAAGCTCAGATTGTCATATTTGCTGTAGTTGCAGATGAGATAGTAAAAATCGCCCTTGCGGACGAGCGCGTATGGGCTGACTTGATACGCTTCCTTCCTGCGCGGCGTCGGCTGCTTGTCAGCGTCAAACGTGAGGTACGTGAACGAAATCTGCCGATCCGCTCGGATGGCTTTGAGCACAGTGTCGATGCCGTACTTTACCAACCGCTTGTCTGCCGCCGGCTTCGGCGGCAGCGGCGTGATGGCGGCGAGCAGTTCGCGGCTGGCCTGGCTGCCTTGACGCTTCAGCTTGTCCACCAGCTTGCGCGCATCCGTTTCCGAGAGCGCACGGGAAGACAGAACGGCGTCCATCAGGAATTTCAGCTCCCAGTCCTCGAACGGACGGCTGGCAAGGTAGAATCCTTCCTTGTTGTCTGCCGAAAGGTTGATGTCGAAGCCGCACTCGTCCCGCAGGATGTTGATGTCGCGGCAGATGGACTTCCGCTCTGCCGCGATACCGTACCGCGCATCCAGAAGCTCGCCGATTTGCGCGGCCGTTTTCGGGTGTTCCTCGTCCGTGTCCCAGAGGATTTCGAGGATGTGGTAGAATTTTGCTTTCGTGTCTGCCATAACGTTCTCTGCCTCGTATCACGATTCTTTTGTATCATTCGACGGTGGTCGTTAGAATCCTTTCGCCGGACAGAAACCAATCCGATTTTCTGTCGGCGATGGGATCGCAAGCGTCTCAAAATCTTCCGGCAGGAGCAGGAGACCTTGTTCTTTCTCGATGTTCGCATCCGTTTCCATCAGGCGCTTCGCTTGCCGGAGCGTAGCTTGCTCCAAGAGATTGCGGACGAAACGCCCGTTTCCGAAATTCGGCGTTTTGACCGCTGCCTCGAAGATGGATGCACATTTCTCGCGGCTGGCATCGGTCAGCTGATAGCCGCGCTCCTCGCACATCAAGTCCAGAATCTCGCCGAGTTCTTCCGGCGTATCATCCGGGAAGTCCACATGGAACGCGATGCGGCTGCGGAGACCTTCGTTGCGATCCAGCAGCTTCTTCATCTTGTCGGGGTAGCCAGCCAAGATGACAATGACGCTCTCGCGCTTGTTTTCCATTTCCTGCACGATCGTATTGATGGCCTCGTCGCCGTAGCTGTGATGATCTTCGACCAGCGCGTACGCTTCATCGATGAAGAGCACGCCGCCCTGCGCTTCGCGGAAAAACTTTTTTACGATGTCTGCGGTCCAGCCGACATATTTGCCAACGAGATTCGCGCGGCCACACTCGATGAAAAGAGACTTTGGGATGATGTTTTCTTCTGCCAAGATTTTCGCTGTCAGCCGAGCGACCGTCGTTTTCGCCGAACCGGGATTCCCCGTGAAAACCATGTGCCGAGAGATGGTCTGTTCCTTGATGCCCCAGCTTTTTCGCAAGTTCTGGAGCTTGGCAGCGGCAACCATGTCTTGGATGACGGATTTCGCCTGCGTGAGCCCCACCATGTTCAGGAGCTTTTGCCGTGCCGCTTTCGGCTTGTCCTTCTTGACCTTCATCGCGGCGAGCTCTTTCTGGTAGGTCGGATAGATGCGCTCCCGCAGCACCATGGAGCGCCAGTTCGAGTATGCTTCTTGCACGTCGGCCGTCGTGTACGCTTCCTGCTCGGGCAGCGCGCCATCTCCTGTGTGGAAATAGGGCGCGAGGTCGGATTTATCGATGAGCTGCCGGAGACACGTTTTTGCCTGCGAAAGAGAACACATCCCTTCTCCGAGTTCCACAATGCGGAGTTCCTCTTCGACATCGCTGATGATTCGCTTGCAGGAAGATTCCTGTGGCTGGCGCTCGATAAAAATGAACAGCGTCTTTTTGCGGTGGAGCTTGATTTGTTCCGTCAGATGGTCGAACGATTCGCTGGCGGTTGCTGTAAAATAACCTTTTTCATCCTCGTTGGTGATTTGTGATGGAACGAGGACAATGGTAGTGCCGTCCGAAGTCTGGAAGAGCTGATGAATTTTTTCGTTTGTGCGCGGAAAATAGATGAACTTTTTGAGGATGTCATACCGCAAGCTGGGGAGACGGCCGGCAGAGTGCAAGCATCGCACCAACAAATCTACGACAGGAGCGATGTTGTCATCATTGCGGATGATGAGCAGATAGTGGACAGGGTGCTCGATCAGTGCCCGTGTATTCGCCGGATCATAGATGCGCTGGATTTCCGCGAGGAACGTGTCTCCGAGCATCAGCGATTTTGCCTCTTCCAAGGCAGCTTCCAAGGAAAGAGCCGCAGGATTCCCAATGCCGGACGTGATCTCAAGCTCCTCTGGCTCGCAACGATTGTCCCATTCTTCCAGCTGCGATGGAAATTCTCGAAAGAAGCCGGCATCGTAGGCTGGCGACAGCATCCCTGAAAGCAGCTGTTGCGACGAGATTTCGCGGAGCTCGGTCGCGCGCACATCCTTCCAATGCTTTGCATCACGGAGAGATTCTTCGATGGTGGAGAGCGCCTGTTCTTTCGACATCGTATTCAGGCCGACGACAAACGTAGCTTTGTCATGTTCTGCAAAGCAGCAGGTACAAAACTCGGGAAATGGGGTGGCATCGATGGAGGCGAATGCCCGTTGCAGCCGGCGGTTGATCCGCTCGATGTCTTTGTCTTGTGGCTCCGTCAAGAGCTCGCCGTGCTTTTTGTATGGCTCGAAATGGAACGTTGCATCCAGCTGGTAATATAGCATGATGCGTCACCTCCTTGCTTTTGTAGTTGTATCGTAACATATCACCTATCCCGTTTTTGTCCGCAGTCTTGTGCTATCATCAAGATATGAAAAAACTCCCGAAGCACGGGAGCGGAAAATTTTGTAAGATGCAATGCCGGGAGGGATGCCGATGGATTATGATGCCTTTCTGTCGTTTCATGGCGTCGAGTTCGGGCTGATGGAAGGAACGGATGGCTTGTTGATCGTGAAAACCGGAAGCGGCGGCACGATTTACGGGCGCGAGAACAAGTATCTCACGCTTGCCACTCGCATCATGGAGCGCCATAACGTTTCGGTGATGGTCAGCGACAACCCTTTGGAAATCGCTCCCGAGGAAAATATGTCCACCACCATGTCCGTAGCTGCGGACTACATCGCCTCGCGAAATGCCGGCAGTGCTGTTTCTTATTTCGGCGTGTCCAAAGGCGGCCAGTACGGTGCGATGTATGGCTATCACTACCCATTCGTCCAGAAGTGGCTGCTCTTGAATATGCCGGTCATGATCGACTGGCATAAATCGAAAGCAGGTCTGATGAAAATGCCTACGGATCAGGAAGTGACGCTACTTTTCGGGGAACGCGATCCATCCTATCCATACGTCGAGCTGATCGACCTCCTGCGGAGAGAAAATATCAAGCGGGTTACGCTCCCTGATGTCGGCCATACATTTTCGCATGAGATCGATGAATTTTTGCGGTTGGCGGAGCGATTTTTGTTTGACGAGGAATAAGATTCACGAATTTTGGGTGAATGTGCCCATGTGACGCATCGGCACGACAAGCAAGCCGGAGTCAGCATCCAATGTGGTACTGGCTCCGGCTTATTTTTACGCAAATGGAAGGAAGGTCATTGCCCTTGGGTGATTCTTCTGATCTGTTCGCAACATTTTTGATACGTGTCCGGGAAATGTACAGCGTAGTAATTCAGACGCCACGTCAGCAACATCGAAGCGATGATGTGTCCGCGCGGGAAGAGATACCTGATGTTTTTCTGCATTTCATCAAAAGCATTTCCATGCACTCCTTGGAAACAGGGGAGCGGTTTTCTGCAAATGCCTGTCTTGATATGCTTGGCGAGTGAAAAGGCGATGTCATCTTCAAAACCGTACGCTTTCAGAAAATCAAAGGCGTCATCACTTGTGGCGATGATGTTGTCGATATTCCAGATGCCGCGTCGGATGGTCTCGAAAAGAAGATTTCGATCCTCGAAGGTATCGCGCATCAAGGCTTCGATTTTTGCCAGTTCATAAAAATTCTTTGGCTTCAGCAAACCGACAAGATGCGAGAAGCATTTGTTTTCTTCTTCGATGGATGCTTTTGAAACATCGTATCGTTGCGATGATTCGTGGTAGTGATGCTTCATCAGATGCTCTAAAGTTGGCTCGTCATCGAGAGGAATCTCCTTCACTGGCATACCGATGGATTTTTCCAACAGGAGCAGAAGATCGATTCCGTGGCTGCCATGGATATTCCAATAAAGGAACGTTGGATGTTCCCATTCGCATTTGCGCCGGTGTTCGTCATCGATGGCTGGAAACTCAAAGCCGACATCTGGACAGAGACCGATTTTGTAATCAGAAAGTGTTTCAGCGGCTGATGAAACGCCGGGGAGCGCTTGGATATCCTGTAAAGAGTGCTGTCGAGCCTTGCTGGAAATCTGGATTTCCGGGAGGATGACTTGTTCCCCGTGGAGGCCGTAGCACCATTCTGGCGCGATTTTGTAGCCGAATGGATTGACTTCGCTGAGACCCATCAAGTAGGCGATAAAAGAATCGTTCAGCGTCGAAGCCAAACGAAATTGATATGGCCGGAGCTTTCGTTTTTCGCAGAGATATTGATGCAGCAGGTAAAATGTGACGGCATTCTCGCCCGTCTGCAAAAGCAGCAATTCATCTTCCAGACGCTCGATGGCAGGAAGGGCGGCGTCCTTATCGGGATATTTCTGATGCAATCCAGCGTAAGCCGCATCGGTGACATATTGGAATGGATCACAGGGGACTGCCGCTGACATTTTCCGCAACAGCTCTTTGCGAAGGTGGTTTTGGCGAAAGCGGCGCCGTTCGATGATCGTCATGAAATGGTCCTCCCTTTTATGATTGTATGCAGAAACGGAACGACCTCCACGAGATGCGCGCCCCAATGCAGGAAGAAAAACATACGCCACAGAGCGGCCGCTGCGAAAGGCTCACCAGATTCGTAGAGCGTGATGCCATGCTCCAAATCGTGTTCGATGTCGTGGAGTGCATCTTTGAGCGAGCTTTGGCAAAAGCTCGTCGCGTCCAGAGGATTCATCACAACCCAGAACGATTCGTCTTGGAAATTCCACGGATGTCCATGGCGGATGGCATCATCTTCGATCTTGCGCCGGCGCACAGGAATATCTGGAAGTTGTAACGCGTCCGCATACAGGCGCGCCAAGGAGGCATTCAGCTCCTCGACGGTTTTCTGGTGATGTATGTCCAGCCGTTCGAGGCAGCCGCAACACGTTTTCGCCTGATGATAAAAGCGACGGATCATCTGCAACTTGTATTTCCTGCGCATCGACAGATTCCCCCATTTCAGAGCATGATGATGCAGCGGATCGAGGCTTGATTCTCCATGCCTTTCCATCGGACGGCGCCGAAAATCCAGTTGGCGGTATCTGGAAGCTGATTCGATAGAATCTCCATGGCATCGGCGAGATCGCACATGGCGGTATCCAATTCGACGCGCGCCGCGAACACGGCTCGTTTCGTCTGTGCCAATCTCGTCGCTCCTGGCTGCTTTACGAGTGCTTGCGTGGCCGCAGCGATACCGTTTGCATCACCATGAAGAAGATAGCCGGTTGCGGTCGCATCGGAAAGGGTCGTTCGATAATCCTCATAATCGAGGCCAATCAAGCCGGGCAGGAAAGCTGTGGAGAGCAGCGTGCAAAAATCTGCGGCTCCCGTAGGTATCTGGCCGATGACGAGCACGGTATCTGCCATTTGATGCCATGTCTCGGCCTTCGCTTCTGTCCAGGCATCCTGTGGGACGATCACGATCTTCCAGTTGCAGGACGGAGAAGCTGAAAATAACGAGGTAAGCTGTTCTGCTGTTGTTTCCGTGCCGATGGCTGCGACGATGCAAGAACAGTCTTTCGCTGATGCGGAAGAGATACGCAGGTTGAAAAACTCATCGAAATCGACTAGCCGTCGATGCTGCTCTACGATAGATTCACGGCATTTCTGGACGAACTGGCATCCAGCATGATCAAAGCCCACAAAGCCTAGACGGAACGCGTTTGGTCGATTCGCAGTTTCCTTCAGGATAAATTCTTCTCTCATTGGTCTCACCCCCAAAAGGTTCATAGTGTCGATCTTGATACGCATCCTTCCTGCGCGGTGTCGGCTGTTTGTCAGCATCAAACGTGAGGTACGAGAACGCAATCTCAAAATTCATTTGTAACATTCGACGCTAACAACGCGAAATCCTATGAATCAATAAAAATCGCACGTTATTCATTGTCCATCTGTCGAAATTCCCATGTTTTCATCCCAAGGAATGTCTGCTGTTCTCCAGAATGACAGGGAAGCGCGGCGTAGCGTTCTCCTCGCTCCGAGCGCACGCTTCCGTAGCACAGGAAATCCATGTGATCGAAGAATGCTGTGATGTCTGCATAGTCATCATAGAAATTTCCGCCCCATCCCACGCGCAGGATGGTTTGACGCAAGAACTCGGTGAGAAGCGCCCCCAGATGGCGGCGTTGTTTTGTGCTCGTGAGGCTAGGGGACTTCCAAGGGCAAAATGCGTAGTGGATGCGATCGTATTTTTTCAGATAGAACGCCATGCGAGAAATGTCCTCCCATCGAGCGTTCATTGGAAGCAGCACGAGCAATATGACGCTCCAATCCCAACGGCGCAGCGGCTCCAGAATCTCGTCGTAATATCGATGCGTTTCGAGACGGTGCGATGGCAGCAGCACGACACCGAGGCCGGCCTGTCCAAGCTCCAATTCGAGATTGGAACGATAGTTGTAGGTGAGGGAAGGAACGACAATCTCTTTGTCCATCGGCGCGACGAAATCATGGATGACGAGTTGCTTCTTCGTCTTCGGAGACCCATAGCAGAACTCGCGGAACGCGTATTCACACGAGTGCTCCTCTGGATTTTCCCGGCAGCCGACGGCATCCAGATAAAAGTCCATCTTTTCGAGCACATCGCCGTCGATATGTTTCAGAACGGCCTGCGCCTCGCGATGCGTATCTGCGTAAAAAGCCGCGATTTTTCTCATGCAGAGCCACCTCCTTGCTTTGATGATGTTATCGTAACATATCACATATCCCACATTTGTCCGCAGTCATGTGCTATCATCACGATATAAAAAATCTCCCGAAGCACGGGAGCAAAAAGGATTTTGGAC
>OMZR01000066.1 GCA_900315575.1 uncultured Veillonellaceae bacterium | reverse complement strand
CCTTTGCTACTTTTATGAAGGATTTTCCTCCGTTTTTCTCCCGTTTTCGGTTGCCAGGCGCTGTGAGCAGTAAAATATTGGTAGCAAATGAAACAGGAGCATTCCTGTAATGCCGAATAACGCACTTTGTGAAAAAGGAACACCTGACATACAATAGATTATGTTAACAGGCCCGTTAATAAATCTATCGTATGAGGTGTCCCTTATGAAAAAGTATACACAGAATGACAAGATTGAGCAAGTCACGGAGAAAACTTTGGTCGTTGGCGTTGACATTGGCAGCGTGAAGCAGTATGCGCGTGCGTTCGACTACAGAGGCCGCGAGATTGACCATGTCTATCGCTTCATGGATTGCAGGGATGGCTACGAGCTCTTCCTGGATTGGATGCAGGGACTGCAGTCCGCGAACGGCATGGACAGGATCATCGTCGGCGCTGAGCCGACCGGCCACTACTGGTTCGGCCTCAGGGATTTCCTCGACGCAGCTGGCATCCAGCTCGTCCTCGTGAATCCCCTGCATGTCTGCAAGAGCAAGGAGCTCGACGACAACAACCAGACGAAGAACGACCAGAAAGATCCGAAGGTCATCGCGCGGCTCGTGATGGAAGGGCGGTACAGCATCCCGTACATTCCGCATGGCGTCTACGCAGAGCTCCGTGGCATGTGGATCTTGCGACAGCGCGTTGTGGATGAGGAAGTCAAGCTCCGCAACCGCATCGCGCGGTGGTTCAAAATCTATTTTCCGGAATACACGCAAGCTTACAGCAGCTTTGCTGCAAAGAGCAGCATCGCCCTGCTGAAAGCCGCGTGCCTGCCGGAAGACATCCTCCAGCTGGGAGCCGACGGCATCGTCGAGCTCTGGCGTGCGATGAAGCTGCGCGCAGTCGGCAAGAAGAAGGCCGAGAGCCTGTTGGCCGCTGCGGCGCGGAGCACGGGACAGAAAGACGGTGCTGACGCAGCCCGGATGGAGATGGAAATGCTTCTGGAAGACTGGGGAGTCCTGCAGAAGCGTCACGAGAAGATCGACGCGAAGCTCCGGGAACTGTGCGAACAGATTCCCGAGAGCAAGAATCTGCTCGCCATCAAAGGCATCGGCCTGACGACGGTGGCAGGATTCCTCGCGGAAGTCGGCGACATCCAGCGTTTCGATTCGCCGAAGCAGATCGTGAAGCTGGCGGGCCTCGCCTTGCGGGAGAACAGCTCCGGCAAGCACAAGGGCAAGACCACCATCAGCAAACGCGGACGCGCCCGCCTGCGGAGGCTGCTCTTTGCGGGCGCGATGCCGCTCTTGGCGACGAACGACGCGTTCCGCAGCCTGCACGTGTATTACACGACGAGGCAGCAGAACCCGCTGAAGAAGAAGCAGTCCGTCATCGCCATCTGCTGCAAGCTGGTGCGCATCTTCTACGCCTTGCTGACGAAGGGCACAGCCTTTGACAGCAGGAAGATGCTGGGAGACATCCACCGGCCGCCATTGGCAGCATAAGAGACTCATACACCGAGCCCGTGAAGGAGAAACGTCCACCGCACAGGTGCCGGCATGGGCAGAGCACAACTTCATAGAACAAGAGCCGGTAGTCCAGGACATTTCCAATAGAGCATGACTCGGTACAGGAGCACACGGACACCCGTATGCGGGGAGGCAGGACGAAGGAATTCAGGACGCGGACGCGATCCAGCTAGACATGGGAGGTTATGCCACCGCAGGCGAAGCGGGCACACAGAAGGCCTTTTCAAAAATTTTGGGAACGACGTTCTGTTTGCTGTACGCGCAAAGCGCTTCGGCCTGCGGCTTCCGGCACAAGATGCCGAGGAATTCCCGCATGAGGCAATCTTGTTCTTTTGAAAAACTGCGAAAAACGGAGTATGAGCGAGTAAATGGAAGTTTATATAGGGAGGTAAAGCATATGTGCAGCAAAAAAGAATCAAAAACAGAAAACAAAAGCCCGCTCAAATTTCGCGTCAACATCCAGTCAGACATCGTTGGAGTTGTCGAGCGTGTCAATGAGCGGGAAATTGCCATTCCTGTCACGCGCAATCTCAGGCAGCCGGGCGGGGATGCCGTCCTGAAGTGGCACATGATCCAACTGATCGAGGACGAGGAAAAGCGTGTCGTTGCCAGATTCATCGCACACACGGTGAATGGAACGACGTTTCGCCGTCTTGGTGTCAGCGCAGAGGATTTCGCGGAGAGCGCTGACGATGGCGATTTCGAAATGAATGAGGCATCCATCCGCCATCTGGTCGCCGGGACGAACTTCTTGCAGATTCGGGAACTTTATGTTCTTCCCGCATTCCAGGGGCAGGGACTTGGTTCGTGGCTTTTGCGCGAAGGGCCAGAAATCCTCGCTGAGTTCCTGAGCCAGACGTTCAGCTACATCGTCTTCCCCGTGCAGCCCTGTATTTTTCAGTCGGAATTCCTTGCAAATCAGGCTCTTTCCAATGATTTTGCCCGGGAGCGCTTCGCCCAGGATCGCGAGAAACAACTGGTGAAGATGCTGAAGGCAGCTGGATACTACAGTATTCCGTATGAGAAAAAGGTTTTTGAAAAGATGTTCTGACATCTGTTCGCTCTTTTCGTCGGAACATGGTTAAGTGGCGAAAAATGCCGAGAAACATGGGGGAAATTCGAAAAAAATTTTCCCCATGCGAAAAGCTGCCGTTTCACATGGATTTACTGCCTGAAACCCGGATGTCTTGGAGCTGCACTCCAAGACATCCATATTTTTTCCCATTTTATGCGTAGTGAAAACAGCCGTTGCAGGGCGATACGCGGCACGATTGGTGGGGGAAATTCGAAATCTTCCAGCCTTGTTATTTACCTCGTCCGTAGCCGTTCTTTTCTCAAGTCTTCGAATTTTGGATTCATCTTCTTTTTTCATGCCGAGGAACGAAAATGTGGATTCAGATTTCGGATTTTGAAAAATGAAAAATGAGAATCGGCGAGGAAATTCAATAGCCGCGGGGTAATTTCGTCAGAGCTGGCTGTCGTTCGGCCAGCTCTTTTTCGTCCTTTTTGCGATTTTCCCTACCTTTCAGCTCCTGTTTCCTGCCATGTTAGCTGGCTGCGAACGGCATTTTCTCCGAAGAAATGCCGATATTATGCGTGCCAGCTGGGGAAAAATCAGCACAGCTGGCTGACAGCCGACATTGTTGTTATGCTTGTCTGACGACATGGATTGCTGTCTCGCAGAGAATAAACAACAAATCGGGGGCAGCACCCAAAATCTGGATGCTGCCCTCGGTTGCTTTGTTCCGTGAGAGATGCACAGGCTGTATGACGCTGTGATATTTTTGGAAGGAAATTGGCAGCGTTTCGCGAATGATAGAGACAGAAGTTAGCGGTCTTGCAAATGCAGAAAGTGATATTTCATGAGGCGGTGATGATATGGATTCAAAAAAGCCTTTCATTCTTGCGCTGACTGGCGCAGGCATTTCCAAAGCATCTGGCATTCCGACGTTCCAAGACATCCCGGGAATCAAGGACAAGCTCGATGTCCGCTATCGTGCACAGCATCCAGAAGAGTTTGATCGCGTCGTCCAGCAGATGAAGGACAACATGCGCGGCAAGGAGCCGAATGCAGCGCATCGCGCGCTCGCAGCGCACGACATCCCCGTGGTGACGATGAACGTGGACGGCCTGCACCAGAAGGCTGGCTCGAGAACCGTCGTCGAATGCCACGGGAATCTTGAAGATGGAACGATGGTGCTGTATGGCGAGCAAGCCTTTTACGAACAAGCCTTCGACCTTTTGCTGAGGGCAACGGACGGCGCAGACAAGCGTCGGCAGAAGAAGATCCTGCTCGTCATCGGGACGAGTTACGAAACACAGTTCGCAAACGCATTCGTCCAGACGGCACTGTATCACGGCTGGGCGCTGGCGGAAATCAATCATGACGCCGAGCATCTGGTCGCGCCGTTTTTGGAACGCAACTTGAAATAAAGGATGGGGGAATCTTCGTGACAATCGAAAAGGTCAAAGCTTATTTTGAAAATCTTGGAGAAGCTGCGCGTATCCTGACCTTCGAGGAATCGACGGCGACGGTGGAACTCGCGGCAGAGGCGCTTGGCGTTTCATCGGGGCACATCGCAAAGACGCTCTCCTTCCTGGTGGATGGGAAGCCGATGCTCATTGTGCTCGCAGGGAATGCACGGATGGACAATCACAAATTCAAGACGGCGTTCGGGAAGAAGGGCCGGATGATTCCTGCCGATGACGTTGAAACGCTGGTCGGCCACGCGCCAGGCGGCGTCTGTCCGTTTGCCGTAAAATATGGCGTTCCCGTCTACCTTGACACTTCGCTTCATGCCTACGAAACCGTCTATCCAGCGGCGGGCGATGATCACAGCGCCATCCGCATGACGCCAGAGGAACTTTTCCATTTCGCCCATGCTGCCGGATGGGTGGACATTCATAAGGAGGCATGAGCGGCATGGGCGTACATGATAGAACCATTGTATCGAAAGGGCGTGATTTTTATGATGAAGATGTTCCGTGGCAAACAGCTGGCACTCGTCCTGACATTTATTCTGCTCATCGCTTTCTCCGCCACGGCAGGCGCTGCATCAAAGATCAATGAGGACGGCTATTACAAGGGCATCCGCCTGGCGGGCAGAGTCCGCATCGTCGAATCGTTTGCGGACGTCAAAGTGCAGGTCGTGAATTCCTTTCCCGACCTGCGCGTCAAAATCGTGAGCTCGTTCCCGGATGACGTTGGCGAGTGGCAATTTGTTGACTACGGGGAAGATTTCACCGTACAGTTTGTCGAGAGCTTCCCGGACATCAAGATCCAGTACGTCGAGTCGTTCCCAGGCGTCGAATAAGGCTGGATAGAAAATAGGAGGGAACATCATGTTGGAAGAATTCAAGAAATTCATCATGCGTGGGAATGTGCTTGACATGGCTGTCGGCATCATCATCGGCGCAGCGTTCGGAAAGATTGTCTCGTCTTTCGTCAGCGACATCCTCATGCCGCCGCTGGGTCTGCTCATCGGCAAGATCGATTTTTCTAATCTGTTCATCAACCTATCGAGCACACCGGCTGCGACGCTTGCCGAGGCAAAGGCTGCGGGACTGCCCGTCATCGCGTATGGCTCTTTCCTGAATGCGGTCATTGACTTTCTCATCGTCTCGTTTGCCATCTTCATGCTCATCAAGCAGGTCAACCGCTTCATGCCAGCGCCTCCGGAACCAAAAGCACCGCACCTCTGCCCGTATTGCAAGACGGAGATTCCTGAAGACGCAACCCGTTGCCCGCACTGCACGTCCAAGTTGGACTGAGTGCGGATATCCGTTTCAATCACTCTGAAAGCCTCTTCGGTAAAGCTCTGCCTTAAGAGTGTCTGGATTTGTTCTGCCCCCCTGCCGTTCTTTGGGAGCAGTTCCCACTTTGCCTAGCTCAAATATGGTCGCAGCTTTTCAACCAATGTTTGCACTTTTGTTCCTGGAGCGGAATTTGCCGGCAGACGGTCGGTGTTTTGGGCGTCAAGCCGTTTTGCATTCGCCAACGCGATTTCAAGATATGGCTGCAGCGTTTGATACATATCCATCCGGTTCTTTTGATACCCTCCGAGCCCTTGTGATTCCATGGCTCTCGTCAGTTTTTCAACAACTGCGTTCCGATGAATGTCCGCTTGCAGATATTGAAAATGCAGCAGGAACCAGACTTCGATGCATTGGTTCGACCAGATGGCATGGTATGTTGTTTCCTCTGTCGATGCTGATCCGCAAAGCCACGCGACCTCGTTGACATGCTCTGCTGGGAATTCGTCGGTGTCGTAGACAATCCAGACATGCCGGTAGCCATTCGCAGATGCACGAACGCGTTGTTGCGCTTTCTGGAAGAGATGCAGCGTGTTATCGCCAGCACCGAGCACATCGAGCTGGATGCGTTTTGGATAGGAGCGGTTGATTTCATCTTTCATGGCACCAAAATACGCTGGCTCCGTTTTTGTTCCTTCCGTGACGATCAGATGATATTCTGGCTGCATCCTTTTGGGTTGGTCGCGACGTGGCTTCATCCAGCTTTTCCCAAGATCGCTTTTCTTCGGTGGTTTCAAGCTCATGTGAAGTCACCGCCCAGCAGGTTGGAAAGATAGGGATCCGCGCCATAGCGGCCTTCCATGTATTGCTTGTCATACGCCGCCGTATTCTTGATGCGCTGGTGATCTTCGCCGCGGATTTCATAAAGCGAATAGAGCTCGCTTTCGTGTTCGTGATTTTCCGCAGCAAACCAGATTTCGTCCCGACGGAAAACAGTATTCTTCATTGTGTACATATCGTGCGACGTGAAAAGAAGCTGCGATCCATGGCGGTTGATTTCTCGATTCTGGAACATCTGGATGACATAGCGCAGGAGCTTTGGATGCAGTTTTGCATCGAGCTCGTCGATGATGACCATGCGGCCTTCCGAGAGCGCCAGCAAGAGCACGGGCAGGGCAGTGATGAGTTTTTGCGTGCCGTCGGATTCTTCGTCAAAGGAAAGTTCGTACGAAGATGCGCCGATGCGCCGCATGGTGTAGAGCTGATGGCTTTGCTCGTCGAGTCGGAAATCCGTGATGTCGATGTCCATGTCATTCAACGCTTCAATCAGCGCCTTTTTCGTATCAGCAGTCCTCAGAAATGACAATGCTGCGTCCACGGACGGGCGCGCATAGCTCTGGATGATACAACCCTCGAACCACTGCATCGCTTCCGTGATAGCAGGGATGTCATAATTGATGGCAAGGAAAGAGAGGTACGGCATTTTGGGATTGACGCTCCGATTGATGCTCTGCTTTCGGATACTGTAGCCGAGTTCGATGGCATCAGCTTCGCGTTCAAAAATCATCGCTGGCTTTTTCCCGCTCAAGGCTTTGCGGTACAGGGATTCCGCATAGATCGCGCCGTCTTTCCACGCAAGGTAATAGCCGTATTCGCTATCTTTTTCACGGAAAAACAGCCGGAACTCCGTCGGTTCCTTGGAAGACACGTCATCAAAACGAAAGGGAACGACGGGAACTTTCTGCTGCAGGACAAAGGCCCGCCGCGTCTTTCCCAGCTGGAGCACTGGACTCACGACCGTGGAAATCACACAGGCGAGCGCTGCAAGCAAATTGGATTTTCCTCCGCCGTTCGGGCCGTATACGACATTGACAGGCAAAAGGTCAGTGACGTGCTTCGACGAGATCAGCGTCTCACGAAATTCCGGGAGCGCAGCTGCCTGGAAATCGAGCGTCGTCTCGCTACGATACGAGCGAAAATTTTGGAATGAAAACTGACAAAGCATGGATGCTTCACCTCCATGCGGTTATTGTAGGATAAAAAGCAAGGAAAATCAAGTTTTATACGATAAATAAGAAAATATTTTTCTAAAATAGTATATAAAACTTATTTTTCATCTGTATGACGCATCTTCCCCCTTCACCATTCTTCTTCGCCGAAGAACTTCTTGTGCAGCAGCGCGAGGAAGCCGCGCTCAAATGCTTCGTCATCGGAGGAGGTGCGCTTGTGCAGATGGCGCTGGGCACTGCGTCGTTTCAGCTGCGCGCCGTCTCTCTGTCGTAGCATGCGGTGCGTATAGCGCCAGCCGTCAGAGGCAATCGGATAGGCTCCTTTCGCCAGTGCGAGGAGCGCCAGTTCGGCATCTTCCGTCAC
Organism: uncultured Veillonellaceae bacterium; assembly: GCA_900315575.1. Classification (GTDB taxonomy): domain Bacteria; phylum Bacillota; class Negativicutes; order Selenomonadales; family Selenomonadaceae; genus Selenomonas_C. The sequence continues at coordinate 6,710 of OMZR01000066.1, read as the reverse complement.
GACGATGTCCCCTTTGTGGCAGAGCGCGATGATGGCCGCATCGGCGGCATGCTGGCCGCGCGGGACGCAGACAATGTCGCTGTAGCTCGATTCCATGGCGCGGCTGTCATCGCAGCAGAGGACGACGGGCACGCCATAGCGTTCGCAGATGGTTTCGACGGACGGGATGACGGGGCAGGCATCGGCATCGACAAGGACTTTGCGCAGCTTACGGAGACGTCCATGCTGCGGCGGTGCCGCTGCGATGGGAGCTCGCGCGGCAAAAGCGCCTTCTGCCGTCTCTGTCGGATCTTCCTGCTGCTTCCGATACGCTTTCAAGAACTCATGGAGCTCCGAATCCGAGACATCCCAGTGGCGCTTCGCCGCATAGTTCTTCGCGGCCTCCGCTCGCTGGATGACGAGGTGAAAGATGTCTTTCCATCTCTGGATGTCGCGGCGATGAATGACGAGGTCTGTCGTAGCAAGAAATGTTTCGAGCTCCGTCTGCACGTCATCGAGCGGACGCCGCCGGATGGTATCCTCGATGAAAGTTTCCGCAACGTCATAGGGTTGTGGGAGCTCTGGCGTCTCAGCAAATTCCTCCAGGAACGTTTTCGTCGTCATCTGAAGCGGCGCGTAGCAGCCAAGGCCGCGCGTCGTCGGATAGCAGGAAGCGCGGTCGAACCATGCAAAGAGCGCAGATGCCAAAGATTGCGCTTCCGCATTCGCGAAAGATGCGATGGGGAAGAATATCTGCCGATGCTCGAAGAATACAGGGAAGGACAGGCCGTCATCTTCTCCGTCAGGCGCGAGATTCCAGCCCCAGAGCTCTGTTGCCGCGAGAGAGAAAAGCTCCGCATCTGCATCTGAACGGAATGATGCCATTGATGCATCCGCATCTTTCCATAACCGCATGACCATCTCCTGCCTTTCGTCTGCTCGTTTTTCCGCTGTTCTTTCCTATCGTCATGGCTATATTTTAGTGGTTTGTGCTTTGAACGGCAACGGATTTTTGACACCGGAATCTCCGGATGATATACTGATAATGAATGTTGTCAGGCATTCTGGCAACAACGTTTGGATGGTGACACCACGGGTGGCCAAACCTTCGAAAATCATTTGTTGCAAGATTTTTGGAGGTGCGTAAAGATGAATACGTGCAGGATCGGCGAAAGACAGGCAACTTGGGTTGCTTCCCGTCTTTCGCTTTTTTGTGTGTTGGAAAAAGGGGAGGCATCGTGCGATGAAGCGTAAATGGAAGCAGGCTCTGACGCTGAGCGTGCTGCTGGCACTTGGCGGCGGCAGTCAGGCATGGGCAGCGGATTTTTCCGTGACGCAGCTGGAAGTCAACCACATGCAGGCGCCGATGGGTCTGGACGAAACGCAGCCGGTCTTTGGCTGGCGCATGGTTCTGCCGGAAAAAACTTCGCCTTCGGCAGCGAAAGGCCAGGCACCGGCGCAGCGCCAGACGGCATATGAGCTGCTCGTGACGGACGAGTCCGGCAAGCTCCTCTGGGACAGCGGACGGGTGGAAGCATCGGCATCGCAAGAAATCGCCTACGGCGGGCCAGCTCTGCGGCCAGAGACTTCCTACCATTGGACGGTGCGCGTTTGGGATCAGGACGGCACGATGCAGGAGCAGAGTTCGAGCTTCGAGACGGGGCTCAACCTGAAACGGCAGGGACAAGGCGACTGGCAGGGTGCCAAGTGGATTGGCAGCAATGACGAGCTGCCTCTGGACGCGCATCGTCTGGCGGTCTACAAGCTGCAGGCGGACGTGCAGATTCTGCCGGGCTCCACGCAGGCGGGCCTTGTCTTCGGCGGCAATGATCCGCGCCTGATGGAAGCGGGCAAGAATCTCTGGGGCCTGTCGAACGGCAAGGACGAGAGCTGGGTGCAGCTGGTGCTGGACGTGTCTGGATTGGACGCGCATCCGGACGGGCAGGCGCAGCTCCGCGTCTACCGTCAGGGCTACAGCACGAAAGATGATGCCGAAAGGCCTCTGGGAGAATTCGCCGTTTCGCGGCAGGCAGTGAACGAGCAGAACTGCCATGAACCGCACCGGCTGTGGTTGACGAGTAATCACGGCATCCTGCAGTTCGGTGTCGATGACAGCGCCATCGAGCTGCCGCAGGTGAATTTCTGGACGGCGGGATTCGTGGTGAATCCGGCAGGACCGGGTGGCGACTACACGAGCTATCCGATGGTCGGCGACATCGGCTTTGCGGTTCCGGCACAGCAGCAGGCGCGGTTCAGCCATCTGACGGTCAATAACTACCGCAGCCCGGGCAACGCCGTCTTTGAGGAACGCTTGTCTGGCAAGACGCCGCAGAGTATCTTCCAGGGGCTCGACGGCGTGCAGGTGGACAAGGCAGGCTATCTGGTTGCTGGCGGCTCTCATGGCGTTCTGGCACTCGCTGACCCGAGCCACGGAGCAGATCCGCGTCTGCGCACCGTGTTCCAGACGGGGCACGGTTCCGTTCAGAAAGCGCGCCTTTATGCGACGAGCCGCGGCATCTATGACCTCTATTTGAACGGGAAGCGCGTGAGCGAAGACTATTTCGCGCCGGGGCTGACGCAGTATGACAAGACGCAGCTCTATCAGGTTTATGATGTGACAAAGGCCGTGCGTTCCGGTGAAAACGTGCTCGGCGCCCAGCTGGCCGAGGGCTGGTGGTCGGGCGCCATCAGCTTCCAGGGCGAAAACTGGAATTATTTCGGCGACCGGCAGTCCCTGCTGGCCAAGCTGGTCATCACCTATGCCGATGGCAGCGAGCAGTTCGTGAAGACCGAGCCGCGCACTTGGCAGGTAAACCTCCAAGGGCCGCTCGTGAGCGGAAGCTTATTCCAGGGCGAGAACTACGACGCCCGCAGGGAGAACAGCTGGATGAAGCCGGAGGGCTGGCGTCCGGCACAGGAAGTGAAGCTCGATAAGCATACGGCATTTTTCGGCAGCTGGAAGCACTGCATGACGGGCACGGAGAAATGGCAGGACTATCACGACCAAGCGCTGGTCGGGCAGGAGGGCCCGTCCGTGGATGCGACGACGGAAGTCACGGCGCAGTCCGTGCGCCAGCTGTCGCTTGGCGTTTACATCTATGACATGGGGCAGAACCTGGCGGGCGTGCCGGACATCACCATCGCCGATGGGAAAGAAGGCCAGAAGCTCACGCTGCGCTATGCGGAAGTGCTCTATCCCGAGGGCGAGCAGGGCGGCGGCCACAGTGGCGAGCTGATGCTGGAGAATCTGCGCGGCGCGCTGGCCACGGATACCTATACGATGCGCGCAGGCGAAAACCACATCGCGCCGCGCTCGACGTATCATGGCTACCGCTATCTGGAAATCAGCGGCCTTGACGCGCCTCTTCCACTGCGTGCTGTCCGGGCGAATGTCCTGACTTCGCTCGGCGAACCGATAGGCAGCTTTGCGTGCTCGGACCCGGAGGTCAACCGCCTGTATCAGAACATCCTCTGGTCGGCGCGGGCGAATTTCTTCTCCATCCCGACGGACTGCCCGCAGCGCAACGAGCGCATGGGCTGGTCCGGCGATCTCTCCATGTTTGCGCGGACAGCAGGGTATCTCGGCAATACCGACCGCTTCCTGGTGCGCCATCTGCAGGCGATGCGTGACTTGCAGGACCCGGACGGCCGCTTCGGCGATATTGCACCGATCGGCAACGGCTTCGGCGGTATCCTCTGGGGCAGCGCCGGCATGACAGTGCCCTGGGAGCTCTATGAGCAGTATGGTGATACGAGCGTGCTGAAAGAGCACATCGGTGCGATGGAGCGCTATGCAGACCATCTCGAAGCCTGCGTAGATGATGATGGCAACATCAGCGAGCATACGATGCTGGAGCTCGGCGACTGGCTCGGCCCCGAAAACAGCCGCAATGACGTGGGCTACCTGCTCACCGCCTACGAGCTCTACGACCTCGACATCCTGGCACACGCAGAAGCCGTGCTTGGCCGCACGGAGGCCAGCCAGCATTACCGCAGCATTTTCCAGCAGCGGCAGGCGTGGTATCTCCGCCATTTCTTCGACCCTGTGACGCACCGCAGCCTGAAAAAAGACGGCTCTTTGATGGATACGCAGACGTCGTATGCCGTGCCACTGGCGCTGGGTATCCTCGATGATACCGAAAAATCCTTTGCAGCCCAGTATCTGGCAGAAGCCTGCACACGTTCCAGTATCGATGACGACAAGGTCGAGCGGCCGCCGTACTCGCTCATGACCGGATTCATCGGCACCTCTTGCATCAGCAAGGCGCTGTCGGACAGCGGTCACAGCGACATTGCATACAAGATGCTGCTGAACCGCCAATATCCTTCGTGGCTCTATCCCGTCGAGCAGGGCGCGACCACCATCTGGGAACGCCTCAATTCCTATACGAAAGAGAACGGTTTTGGCGGCAACAACAGCATGAACTCCTTCAACCACTATTCCTTCGGCTCCGTGGGCGCCTGGCTCTACAATTACGTGCTCGGCATCCAGCGGGATGAAGCGGCACCGGGCTGGCAGCATTTCTACCTCCAGCCGCAACTGGAAACGACAGGCGCGCTTACCTGGGCGCGCGGCCATTACGATTCGCCCTATGGCCGCATCGAGAGCGGCTGGCGCAGGACGGAGGATGGCTGGAGCTATCAGGCCGTCGTCCCGGCAAATACCGCGGCGACCTTGCGTCTGCCCGTTTCACAAGACGCAGATTCCCTCATGCTGACCGTCAATGGCGTACAACGCCACGTTGCCGTCCATCATCATGCAGCAGAAATGGAATTGGCGCCGGGGACATGGCAGATCGACTGCCCTGCGAAATAACGCATAAATCATCATCTCGAAAAGGCCGAATGGGAAAAGTGACGGATTTATGGTATAATGAGGGCAACGAATGGAGGGATTGTGCCGCATGGCAGATCATAAAGACCGCTCGAAGCTCATTGATACCATCCAGCATTTCAGGCTCATCGATGACACGTATTTCAACAGCTTCATGGACGATAACTTCACGGGTATGCGGCTTTTCCTCCGCATTATCATGGATGACCCGAAACTTGAAGTCCTGCGCATCCAGACGCAGCGGGAAGTCTCGAATATCTATGGTCGAAGCGTCCGTTTCGATGTATTCGTGAAAGATGCTGCTGGAGCCGAATACAACATCGAAATCCAGCGTAGCGACGCATGGGCGACGCCAGAACGTGCTCGCTACAACAGCAGCATGATGGATACCATGACTGTCAAAAAAGGCTTCGAATGGGGCAAAGATCATCTGCCACCAGCACATGTCATCTTCATTACGGGGCACGACATTCTGAAGGGCGGGAGGCCGATTTACCATTCCTATCGGACGATTGCCGAGCTGGATCATCAGCGTCTCGAGGATCATGCGGACATCATTTACGTCAATGCCGAAATTCAGGACGATACCGACCTCGGCCACCTGATGCACGATATGTTCTGCGAGAACCCAGATGATATGTATTATCAGGAATTGGCCGAGCGTTCCAGATATTTCAAGACAGACGAACATGGGGTGAGAAAAATGTGCAAGGCTATGGAAAGGCTTATGGATGAGGCGCGTGAAGAAGAGCGCATTACAGAGAAGAAAAATACCATATTACGGCTTGTAAAAGAAGGAGCCAGCCTTCATATGCTGGCAGCTGCTGCGGAATGGCCGCAGGAAAAGGTTGCAGCGTTTCTGCGTTCGCAGAACCTTCAGCCAGCACAATGAGATATATGAAGACCGTCATGCATTTGCGAGACATGACGGTCTTTTTTCTTGTTGGCACCAGATATTTTACTCGCGCAGAATCTGATCCAGACGCTCCCCATCGAACAACGCGATCTGTTCGTCTGCGGCCTGTCGCTCAAGCTCTTCGCTGAATCCCCAGAAAGAAAACAGGGCGTAGTGCAGACGGCCGGGGTGTTTGGCTAACGGGAATTTTCCGCGCAATCGATGCAGCACAGAAAGTCCAGTTTTTTCCTTCCGATATTTGCATTCGCAAAGCAGATATTCGCTTGCTTTGGCGTCGGTGGCTACGATGTCGATTTCTTCGGCTACCGTTCGTTTCTTCCCATCGACGTCGTGGGTGACCTTGTCCCACCAGCGGCCGGCCTTGGTGAAATGGAAGGGAAGGGCATTCTGCTGATTCAGGCAGCGCAAAGCCTCCAGTGATACCTGCTCAAAGACTTGCGAGACGAATTCCTGGAGTCCTGGCTCGATCTGGTATTGATACAGCTCTTCACCATCTCCGGCAGCGATGTCCGAGGCATTACCATAGCAAAATGCATACCAGAAGCGGAAAAAGGCGTCGGAAAGCCGATAGATGCCCCTGCCGCGTGCGGTGCGTTCCCTCGGCAGAGCCAGAACAGAAAATTCCCGTTCCACCAAGCCGAGTTCCATGAGGTTGCGCAAGTAGGCATTGATTTTCGTGCTGTCCAGCTGCGTGCGTTCATGGATGGTGTTCAGTGTCGTGCAGCCCTGGGCGATGGCTTCGATGATGACGTTATAGACAGCCGTTTCCCGCAGTTCTTGATGCAGCAGGAATTCCACTTCGCTCGACAAGATGCTGCCGCGTCGCAGAATCTGTTTTTCGACGTTTTCCCCGATGGGGGCATCATCATCGAATTGCTGCAAGTAACCTGAATTATTCAACGAGGCTTATCCGCGAATGAATCTGCCTCTTTCCGCATCAAGACTGCATAAATGTCACTTCCTCAATGGCGTGTCCCACAT
>OMZR01000070.1 GCA_900315575.1 uncultured Veillonellaceae bacterium | reverse complement strand
CCCTACAGATTCAGTATAGCAAATAGGAACACTCTAGCGAAAGAACCGTTTCATTCCACATCGGTGCCTTTCGCAGAAAGGTGGCACATATTCATGAAATTGAAGGAACTGCTCTCGTATTTGCCAGATGCCCCCATTACGACGCCGGATTATGAACTCGCAGCCCGATATTCCAATCTGTGCAGACGGAAAGGCATTCAGGGCTCAGCGGTCGATTTCCTGATCTGCGCGGTTGCCGTCAGGAATGACTTCACCATCTATACTGTTGATAGGGATTTTGAGCATTACAAAACGGTGCTTCCCATCCGCCTTTGGATGGAACAGCTTTGAGGAGGCAGATTTCATGAACATCCGGCATGCAACGAAAGATGACTGGCAAGCGCTCAGCGATATCGAGGCGGCGTCGTATCCTGCTGCCGAGGGGGCGTCGGCGGAGAGCATCTGCGGACGGCTCGCGCATTACCCCGACCATTTCTGGCTGCTGACGACGGAGGCTGATGCGGGCGGAGAAATCCTCGCGTTCGTCAACGGCTTCGAGCGCCTCCAGCGCTTCGAGTGCTTCGCCAGCGGCGGCGCAGACATCTGCTGCATCGTCCGCGCAGAAATCAGGTGCGGCGTCATCAGCGGGCGCGTTTGCCGTCACGATCGCCTACGACTACGCGCGCGCCGACACGGCGGCGTCGAACCAGATGGCGGCATGGGTCGAGGACAAGGATGGCAAGCTCGTCAAGAATCTCGGCGCGACGCGCTTCACGGCGACGGGCGGTTTCGCTCGGCGCAAGGAATCGCTGCCGCTCTGGGTGTCAAAAGCACATCCCGAACAGTGGAAGGAGAGCGACGTCGATGCCGTCGCGCAGGCGACGCCGCAGCCGGGTCACCAGACGATCACCTGGGATGGCACGGATGAAACGGGCGCGCCCGTGCCCGATGGCACATACACCATCTGGCTCGAAGGCACGCTCTATTGGACGAGCGATTACCGTGCACATGCAACAGTCACCGTGCCTGCAAAGGGCGGTCCGCTTGAGGTCACGGACGAATTTACCGAGGATACCGCACAGAACCGCGACATGATCACGAACGTCAAGATGACGGTACACGGAAAATGAGCAGACAAAAATGAGCCGGAGGAAAATCCTTCGACTCATTTTTCATATCCGTATGCGATTGCGAAAATCAGAGGCTCTTGAACGCCAGCAGCTGCATGGCCTCCGACTCGGAGAGGTAGCCGCGGTCGAGCAGGTCGGCGCTCATCGCGCGGATGGCGAGCTCTTCTTCGCTGAGGCCTTCCATCGCTTCATCCTGCGTGTCAGCGGCAGCAGCCTGATAGCGGCTGGCGAGCGCGCTTTCTACTTCATCGTGGAGCTCGGACGGCAGGAACCAGTCATCGACGGCATTCGAGAGGTACTGGGAAGCATTCTGAGAAAAATCCATATCGGTTGCGCCGCTCCCGAGGCTTTGCGGGAAAAAAAGAGCGGTGCGCCCTCCTTTCGTTCGTGCACAAAATAAAACATCCGATGCTAGAGGAGATATACTATGCATCTTGGTTATCGGTATTGTAGCACGAACCCAGGCCACTGTCTACAGAGAAAATGGCAGTGCGATGAATCTGTAGGAAAGGCATTTTAAAGAGGAAGAAACAAGGCCAATAGCACCGTTTCACGGTCGGGAAATGGCATATAGAAAAGAGCGGGCCTCCGTGCTGGAGACCCGCTCTTTTCGTGCGCGAGCTTTATGCCTGTGCCGTTGCGCCGACGCAGTCGTTGAGGCCTGCGATGAGGGCGTCAACGTCGATGCCGTGCGCGAGCGCGCCCTGCTCGATGTTCTCGAAATGTGCAGCAGCGCAGCCGAGGCAGCCCATGCCGGCGTTCATGAAGACTTCGGCCGTGTCCGGATATTTCTGGACGACTTCGAGGATGCTCATATCTTTCGTAATTGCCATAGTGAAAAACCTCCTGACAAAACCTGCGAAAAACTTACGGATGGCGGCAGTGCCGCACACCCCCATGGGGTATTTTGCCCCCATCTGTATCAGCATTATATCATAGTTCGCGCAGGTTTTCACTACCAAATGTTCCAAAAACCGAAAACTTATGATTTTCTGGGGCGCAGGGGTGGTTTTTTCTCACGGGCCGCGATAGAATAGAGGGCAATGAAAGTTTTTCGAGAGTTTTGGAGGCGGTATCTTGGGACTCATCGCGTGGGAAGGGTTCGGCATTCCCATTTATACGTATGGGCTCGTGGTGTTTGCGGCTGTCGTGCTCGGCGCGGCATGCGCGTGGGTGACGCTGCGGCTGCGCGGCGAGCGCACGGCGCCGCTCCTCGACCTCCTCGTCTACGGCCTGCCCGTCGCGCTCGTCTTCGCACGGCTCGGCTTCGTGCTGCACAACGCGTCGCAGTATTCGAGCCAGCTCTCTGAAATCTTCTGCGTCTGGCATGGCGGGCTGTCGTTCTATGGTGGCATGCTCGGCTTCTTCCTGACGGTGCTCGGCTACAGCCTCGTACATGGCGTGAGTGCGTGGCACTGGCTCGATCTCCTCGTGCCCGCGTTCATCCTCGCCATCGTCATCTACGAGCTTGGCATTTTCGGCATGCAGCTGACGATGGGCACGCCGTTCCCGCAGGACGTGCCGAACGACCACACGCTGATGGAGTACGTCGAGTACCGCTACCGGCCGATGGGCTTTGAAAACATGCTGTATTTCCGGCCGATCGCGCTTTATCAGGCGGGCTTGCAGCTCCTGGCGTTCGTCATCGTCTCGCTCACCGCGTTCATCGACGCGCACACGGGGCGGCGCTTCCGGCCGGGCTGCCTGTTCCTCTTCGGCCTCGGCCTCGTCGCGGCCATCCGCTTCGGGTGTGGGTTCTTTTATCTGAACTCGCATCCCGAGACCGTGTTGCCGCTCGGGCGATTATTGTCGGGCGGGGCCGTACTTGCAGCCATCGTGTTGTTCATCCTGCGGTGGCGCTCGCGCCCGCGTTATTTTTAGCCTCCCTCACAGAGGGGCCTGGTAAAATCGTAATGTTCGGCAACAGATGAAAGAATTAGGAGGTTGCCCTGTGTTTTCTCTTTCTTCCCGTCATACCGACCGCCCGCGCTGGGCGCGGCGCATCGTGCTTTTGCTGCTGCTGCTCGCCATCCCGTTCCTGCTCGCCAGCCCGAAACCGATGACGGCGAGCATGGTCGCGGACAGCGAGAACGGCACGAAGGTGCTGATTCTGAACTACCACAAGATTGACGATACCTTCATCGCGCTCGCCGTGCGGCCGGAAGATTTCGATGCGCAGATGAAGTATCTCTCGGAGCACGGCTACCACACCATCACGCCCGACGAGCTCTACGACAGCCTCGCGGGCAACGCCGAGCTCCCCGAGAACCCCGTGCTCATCACGTTTGACGACGGCTACGAAGACAACTACAAGAACGCGTACCCCATCCTCAAGAAGTACGATTTCAAGGCGACGATCTTTGTCATTTCAAGCTTCCTCGGCGTCTATCCGAACTACATCACCTGGGATCAGGCGCGCGAGATGGACGCGGACAACATTTCCATCCAGTCGCACACCGTCGACCACAAATCCATGACCGACCTCTCGGATGACGAGCTCCGTTCCGAGCTCGTGGACTCGAAAAAGAAAATCGAGAAAGAACTCGGCCACCAGATCAACTACATGGCTTACCCGACCGGCACGTACAACCTGCATATCGCAAAGCTCGTGCAGGAGGCCGGCTACAAGGCGGCGTTCACGATCAAGTACGGCAACGTCGACAAGGCCAGCAACATCTATGCGCTCGAGCGCGTACCGGTCTTCCACACGGAGGACACGAACAAATCGTTCCTCGAACGCATCCGCTACACGCCGATTTTCGAACGGTTCGGGTGGATTAAAAGTTAAAAATACAAACTCGATTGAATCAAGCGACAGAATCGCGATAAAAGACGGCTTTCTGATGAGGACAGCCGTCTTTTTTTATTTTCCCCTTGCATAGGCAGGAATTTTCTGCTATAAAAAGAATATATTTAAGGTGGTAAACTGTGGGGAAAAGTGTCACTTGGTGGCAGCGAGGTGGTGAAGCAGGATGTTCATGGGGGAATACACCCATGCGATCGACGCGAAAGGGCGCGTCATCCTGCCGGCCGATTTCCGTTCGGAACTCGGCGTCTCGTTTGTCATCACGAAGGGGCTCGACCGCTGCCTGTTCCTTTATGCGCAGGCAGAGTGGGATGCCCTGGCAGCAAAGCTTCGCACGTTGCCGCTTGTGAAGCCGGAGGCCCGGGCGCTCGCCCGGTTCTTTTTCGCGAGTGCGCGGACGCTCGAATGCGACAAGCAGGGGCGCTTCCTCGTGCCTGCGAACCTGCGCAGCTATGCAGGCATTACGCTGCGGCAGGATGTCGTGCCTATGCAGGCATTACGCTGCGGCAGGATGTCGTGCTGACGGGCACGGACAGCCGCATCGAGGTCTGGAGCCGCGAGCGCTGGCAGGCGTACACGGACGAGGTCGAACCCGACGTCACGGCCATCGCCGCGACGCTGACAGATCTGGGAATTTAAAAGCCTCCCTCTCAGATAAGCAGACGCAAGGCGCTTTAGCGCCTATGCGGTCGCTTATGCCGCTTGCGGCTGGGAGGGGGACCGCGAAGCGGTGGTGGGAGTGCCGAAGGTAGGGCGCATATCCATTATCGATTGTGCAGTCGAAGGTATTTTTGAACTTGAAAGAAAGGAGATGAGCGTGTGACGGAGTTCCATCATGTAAGCGTGATGCCGGAGGAAGTTTTAGACGGCCTCGCCGTCAAGCCCGATGGCGTCTACGTGGACTGCACGCTCGGCGGCGCAGGGCATTCTTCGCGCATTGCATCCCTCCTTTCGGCGCAGGGCCGCCTCATCGGCATCGACCAGGACGAAGAGGCCATCGCAGCCGCAAAAGAGCGGCTCGCAGGCTTCTCCTGCAAGATCGACATCGTGCATGACAATTTCCGCCATCTCGATGACATTCTCGGGCGCGTGGAAGCGCCGGTCGTCGATGGCGTCTTGTTCGACCTCGGCGTCTCGTCGCACCAGCTCGATACGGCGGAGCGCGGCTTTTCGTACATGCAGGACGCGCCGCTCGACATGCGCATGGACGAGACGGCGTCGTTTTCGGCCTATGATGTCGTGAATACCTACAGCGAGGACGACCTCGACCGCATCTTCCATGATTACGGCGAGGAGCGCTGGGCGCGCCGTATCGCGAAGTTCATCGTGGACGCGCGCAGGGAAAAGCCCGTCGAGACGACAGGCGAGCTCGTCGACATCGTCTGCAAGGCGGTGCCGAAGGCCGTGCGCCGCGCAGAGAACGGCCACCCGGCGAAGCGCATTTTCCAGGCTATCCGCATCGAGGTCAACGACGAGCTCGGCATCCTCGAAGGGGCATTTCGCACGGCGGCGTCGCATCTCGCGCCCGGCGGGCGGCTCGTCATCATCACGTTCCATTCGCTCGAAGACCGCATCGCGAAGAACACGCTCCGCGAGCTCGCACGCGGCTGTATCTGCCCGCCGGAGCTTCCCGTCTGCGTCTGCCACCACCATCCCGAGGTCCGGCTGCTCGTGAAAGGCCGCAAGGCCGGGAAGCATGAGCTTTCGGAGAACTCACGTGCGAAGAGCGCCAAGCTCCGCGTGGCGGAAAAACTACCTCCTTTTGAGGAAGGGGGTGCGGCCTGATGCCGGCGAGACTCCGAAAGGAATATTATGAAGAATACGAGGAGCCCGTTGCTCCTCCGCCGCGCCCGAAACGGCCGCCGCGACCGCTCGTCATGCTGGACGAGCGCCTGCGTTCGCGCTGCAAGTGGCTGTTCCTGATCGTCGCGGTGCTCGCGATGGCCGTGACGGCGCGCGCTGGTATCAGCGCGAACCGCGGCTACACGCTCGTGGAGACCCAGCAGAAAGCGGAGGTCATCGAGCAGGAGAACGAGCGCCTCAAGATCGACATCGCGAAACTGAAGTCGCCGCGCCGGATCAAGGACATCGCGACGGGCAAGCTCGGCATGGAAGTGCCGGAGAATGTCTACTTCACGCACAATGCGAAAGCGCAGCAGAAGCCATGACGCGACTGAAAATTTTATACAGGCAACAAGGGAAGCACGTTCGGATACGTTCCGGGCGTGCTTCTTTTTTCGAATGGGAACCAGCACACATGCGTCGGGAGCTTCGGGGAAGAAGATTTCCAGCGCATTCATCTACTTCTTCGGATCGTTCGGGGGCATCCTGTTCGGCTATGACATCGGCGTCATGACAGGCGCGCTGCCATTCCTGCAGACGGATTGGGATCTCGCGGGCAATGCGGCGATCATCGGCTGGATCACGTCGGCCGTCATGTTCGGCGCGATCTTTGGCGGCGCAATGGCGGGCCAGCTGTCCGACCGGCTTGGCCGCCGCAAGATGATCCTGATTTCGTCGCTGATTTTCGTCGTCGGCTCCGTGCTTTCGGGCCTCGCACCAGATCATGGCGCGACGTACCTCATCGTCGTCCGCATGCTCGGCCTCGCGATCTTCGGCATCATCTGCCTGTTCGGCGTGCTGTTCGTGACGAAATGCGTGCCGGAGACGCGCGGCCATACGCTCGAAGAAATCGAGCAGCAGGGCATCCGCCATGCAGAAAATGCGGCTACGGTCAGCGAACATTGATTTTTGAAGGAGCATGAAATCCATGGAACTCAAAGAAGCCACCGAGGCCATCCAGAACGGCGAGACGGCACTCGGCATCGAGCTCGGCTCGACGAACATCAAGGCCGTGCTGACGGGCCCCGATTTCCAGACACTCGCCTCTGGGAGCTTTGCCTGGGAAAACGAGCGCAAGGACGGCATCTGGACGTATCCTCTGGACCTCGTCTGGAAAGGCATCGCCGCCTGCTACGCACAGCTCGCCGGCAATGCGCGGGCGCGCTGCCACGTTCCCATCGAAAAAATCGGCGCCATCGGCGTCAGCGCGATGATGCACGGCTATCTGCCATTTGACGCAGCAGGGAACCTGCTCGTGCCGTTCCGCACGTGGCGCAATGCCATTACGGGGACGTCGGCGAAAGAACTTTCGGAGCTCTTCGGTTGCAACATCCCGCAGCGCTGGAGCGTCGCGCATGTCTATCAGGCGGTTCTGAATGGCGAGGCGCATGTCAAAGAGATCGCGCACCTCACGACGCTTGCGGGCTATGTCCACGAGCAGCTGACGGGCGAGAATGTCCTCGGCGTCGGCGATGCTTCGGGCATGTTCCCGCTCGATGGCGCAGGCCGGTATGATAAAGAAAAAATTTTGCAATTTGATGTGCTCGTACACAAAAAGAGCGTGCCGTGGAACATCGAAGACCTGCTGCCCGCCATCCGCTTTGCGGGCGAATCCGGCGGCCGCCTGACGGAGGCTGGTGCCCGCCGCCTTGATCCGAGCGGCACGCTCCAAGCGGGCGCACTGCTCGCCCCGCCGGAAGGCGATGCCGGTACGGGCATGGTCAGCACGAACGCCGTGCGGCCCTGCACGGGCAACATTTCCGTCGGCACGTCGGCTTTTTCGATGAATGTGCTCGAACACCCGCTCAAGACGTGGCATGAAGACATCGACATCGTCGCGACGCCGGCAGGCGCGCCCGTCGCGATGGTGCATACGAACAACTGCTCGTCCGATCTCAATGCCTGGGTCGGCCTGTTCCGCGATTTTGCCGACTATCTCGGCGTCGATGTCGCGCCGGACGAGCTCTACCGCCTCCTGCTCGTCCATACGGCGAAGGGCGACCCCGACGCGGGCGGCATCGTGAACTACAGCTGCCTGTCGGGCGAGAACATCACGCGCCTTGCAGCCGGCCGTCCGATGTGCGTGCGCACGCCGCACAGCCATTTCACGCTGCCGAACTTCATGCTCGCCCAGCTCTATGGCGCGTTCGCGCCGCTCAAAATCGGCATGGACATCCTCGTGAACGAAGAAAAGATCCGCACGGACGCCATGATTGCGCAGGGCGGCCTCTTCAAGACGCCAGTCATCGCGCAGCAGGTGCTCGCGAATGCGCTGAACCTCCCAATCACCGTCATGGAGACGGCGGGCGAGGGCGGCCCGTGGGGCATGGCCGTGCTGGCATGGTACGCGCTGCGCACGCAGACGGGCGCGGGCGAGCATCAGGGCCTCGCGGACTTCCTCGACGACGAAGTCTTCTGCGGTGCCGAGGGCACGACGCTCTTGCCGGAACCGGCCGGAGCCCTCGGTGCGGAAGCATATATCGAGCGCTACCGCGCGGCGTTGCCCGCTGAGCAGCGCGCGGCTGAAACGCTCGTCGATCAGGAGGAAGCATGATGCTCGAAGAACTCAAGAAAACCGTTTACGAAGCGAACGAACTGCTGCCGAAGCTCGGTCTCGTCACGTTCACATGGGGCAACGTCTCCGGCATCGACCGCGAAAAGGGGCTGTTCGTCATCAAGCCCTCGGGCGTCCCGTATGAAAAGCTCCGCCCCGAAGACATGGTCGTCGTCGATCTCGACGGCCATGTCGTCGAAGGCGAGCTCAACCCGTCGAGCGACACCATGACGCATGCCGTCCTCTATCGCGCCTTTCCGAGCGTCGGCGGCATCGTCCACGCCCATTCCCCCTGGGCCGTGTCGTTCGCGCAGGCGGGCATCCCCATTGAAGCCATGGGCACGACGCATGCCGATACGTTCTATGGCGACGTCCCCGTCACCGACGCGCTGACGAAAGAGGAAATCGAGAGCGCCTACGAAGAAAACACGGGCAAGGTCATCGTCCGCCGCTTTGCAGAACTCGGCCTCGATCCCGCCGCCATTCCCGGCGTCCTCGTCCGCCAGCACGGCCCGTTCACCTGGGGCCCTGACCCCGTCAAGGCCGTCGAGAACGCCAAGATTCTCGAAGTCGTCGCCGAAATGAACTACCACACCCTCCAGCTCACCCGTGCCGACACCCGCGTCCCCCAGTACCTCCTCGACAAGCACTACCTCCGCAAGCACGGGAAAAACGCCTACTACGGACAGGACAACCCGAAATCGCAGAGCGGGGCAACGCACAAATAAGCTCGGAACTTTTGCCTCCCTCGTAGAGGGAGGGGGACCGCGAAGCGGTGGTGGGAGTAGTAGGATGCGGAAGACGAACAAGCATGCAAACATTTCTAAAGTCCGTTAGCAACGTTCTGCATGCTTGTTTGTCTCCAGTACCCAACTACTCCCCCCCGCCCTTCGGGCCCGTCCCCCCTCAATGAGGGGGGCTGAGGATAGCGGCGTCCCTTTGCGAGCTACGAGCCCAACTTCGGGCGCGCGGGGTAATTCATAAGGAATCCGTTAAGGAATCGTCCGTGGATTCCGTTGGATTCCCCCGCGCGCCCCGACCACGAACACATCTACGCAACCACGAACAAAACTTTTCACATCCAAAGGAGCACACCCATCATGAAAAACGCAAACTATGAATTCTGGTTCGTCGCCGGCAGCCAGCACCTTTATGGCGAGGAGCAGCTCAAGAACGTCGCCCGCGACGCCGAAGACATCGTCAAAAAGCTCAACGCGAGCGGCAAGCTCCCGTACCCCATTGTCTTCAAAGGCGTCATGACGACGGCCGACGGCATCACGAAATTCATGAAAGAAGTCAACTATCAGGATAACGTCGCAGGCGTCATGGCGTGGATGCATACGTTCTCTCCGGCGAAGAACTGGATCCGCGGCGAAGTCCTGCTGCAGAAACCGCTGCTGCACCTCGCGACGCAGTACCTCGACCGCATCCCCTACGACACGATTGACTTCGACTACATGAACCTCAACCAGTCCGCGCACGGCGACCGCGAGTATGGCTACATCAACGCGCGCCTCGGCCTCAAGAACAAGATCGTCTACGGCCATTTCATGGACGAAGAGGTTCAGCAGGACATCGCCGACTGGGAAGACGTCGCCGTTGCCTACAATGAAAGCTTCCACATCAAAGTCTGCCGCTTCGGCGACACGATGCGCAACGTCGCCGTCACCGAGGGCGACAAGGTGCAGGCGCAGATCCAGCTCGGCTGGACGGTCGACTACTGGCCGGTCGGCGACCTCGTCGAGGTCGTGGATGCCGTCGCGGAGAGCGACATCGATGCCGAATATGCAAAACTTCAGAAAGACTATCAGCTCGCGCCGCAGGACAACGATGCGAAGAAATTCGAGCACAACGTCCGCTACCAGCTCCGCGAATACCTTGGCATCAAGAAATTCCTCGACGACCGCGGCTATACGGCATTCTGCACGAACTTCGAAGACCTCAAGGGCCTTGAGCAGCTGCCGGGCCTCGCGTCGCAGCTCCTCATGCGCGACGGCTACGGCTTCGGCGCCGAGGGCGACTGGAAAACGGCCGCGCTCACACGCCTCTTGAAAATCCTCGCGCACAACGACCGTACGGTCTTCATGGAGGACTACACGCTCGACCTGCGCAAAGGCCACGAAGCCATCCTCGGCTCGCACATGCTCGAAGTCGATCCGACCATCGCGAGCGACCAGCCGCGTGTCGAAGTCCATCCGCTCGATATCGGCGACAAGGATGACCCGGCCCGCCTCGTCTTCACGGGCGCGGACGGCAAGGGCGTCGATGTCACGGTCGCCGATTTCCGCGACGGCTTCCGCATGATCTACTATCCGGTTGACTGCCACAAAGCCGAAGCCGAGACGCCGCACCTCCCCGTTGCCAAGCAGCTCTGGACGCCGACCGTGGGCCTTCGCGAAGGCGCAACGAAATGGATCCAGGCCGGCGGCGGCCACCACACCGTCCTTTCCTTCCACATCCAGCCGCAGCAGATCCGCGACCTCGCCGAAATGCTCGGCGTGACGCTCGTCGAAATCGCATAATCGAAGAACATTTTTGGCAGCAAAACGGCGCACCCGCAAAAAGGTGCACCGTTTTTTTACAGATTCGCCAGCAGTCGGATTTCATTCTGCATGATGTGCTGGTCGTGGTCGGACTCGATGCCGTTGAAGAGATAGTCGTAGACGAGCTGCATGGCACGGGTGCCCTGCGTGTGCGGGTGCTGGTAGAGCACGGCGTCGATGACGTGCGCTTTCATCATCTCGACGATCGGCGGCGTCGTGTCGAACGCCACGATGCGCAAGTCATTTTCCGAATGCAGCGCGCGCACAGCGCGGCAGGTGCCATAGGCACCACCAGACGACGCGAGAAAGAGCGCGTCGATCTCGGGATGCTGCGTCAGCATCGTCTTCGTCGTCTCGTAGCCCTGGATGTCATCGTCGCCATCCTCCCAGACGGCCGCGATGCGCGCGCCGGGGATTTTCTGGATGGCATGGACGAAACCTTCGAGCCGCAGGCGGTGGCCGAGGATCTGGCGGCTGCCGAGCGTGACGCCGAATGTCTTCGGCGTGCCTGCGAGAATGGACATGAGCTCGCCGGCCGTCTCGCCGCCAGAGCGGTAGTCCGGTCCGACATAGGCATGGCGCTTCGACTGCGGGGTGTCGTTGTTCAGCGTCACGACGAAGATGCCGCGGCTGACGCAGCCGTTGATTTTTTCGACGATGTGCGGGTCGTCGATCGGATTGATGATGAGCGCCTGCACTTCGTCTGCGAGCTCGTCGAGCGCGGCTGCCTGCACAGCGACATCGTAGCCGCGCGAGAGCCGCCAGATGACTTTCAGGCCGAACAGCGCATATTTCTGTTCGGCTTGCCGGAGCGCGGCGATGACGTCGTCGAAGAACGCGATGCCGACGGACGGCATGACGATGGCGACCGTGAGATTCTTGCGCCGAGCGATGAGCGCCTTGCCAGCGGGATTCGGCTGGTAGTTGAGGCGCTCGGCCGTGCGGCGGATGAGCTCGGCCTTCTCGGGATTCACTTTGCCGCGGTTGTTCAGCACGCGGTCGACCGTCCCGCGCGACACCCCGCAGAGCTCGGCCAGCTGCTTGATCGTGACCATGAAACTGCCCCTTTCGAATGGGATTGCTTTCTATTTCGCGGACGGCGCGGGAAAATCCTGCCTTGCAGGGGGTTTCATTTCACGGTAGAATAAAAGTAACAATCGAAAGGAAAACAAAAACGGGAATGGAGGTCATGGCCATGGACAATCTTGCATATCAGGAACCGCCGCGCGTCGAGCGCATCGAGGGGAAGACATATCTGATGTCGCCGCGCCCGAGGATGCCGCATAATCGAGCAGGGTTCAACATCGCGAATATTTTTGCAAACTATCTCAAAGGAAAGACATGTGTGGCTTTCGGGGATGGCACGGATGTTTTCCTCGATGACGAAAACTGGTACATCCCCGATGCCATGATTGTCTGCGATCGTTCCATCATCAAGAATGATGGCGTCCATGGAGCACCAGACCTCGTTGTGGAAGTGCTGTCACCCTCGACGGCGAAAAATGACCGCGGCCCGAAAATGCGCCATTACGCCGAAGCTGGCGTCAAGGAGTACTGGCTCGTCACGCCGACGGAAAAGCTCGTGGAGGTCTACTACAATGCTGGCGGCCATTTCGAAATCCATGAGACGTACGCGATTTACGAGGATTGGGAGCTGCGGCAGATGAACGAAGAGGAACGCGCAGCAGCGAAGACGGAGATTCCGGTCTCGCTCTATGATGATTTCTTTGTCAGCCTTGAAGATATCTTCTGGGATGTCGATGCCTTCCAATGATGTGTGCGCTGTTTTTTTATGACATATGCGGATGCTATTGCTATTTTATAAAGCACATGGTATGATACTTCTATCTGATGGTGATAGTTCATGAGGTGAGAGTATATGCATAGCATCGATATGTTATATGAAATAAGGGGGGGGTAAGAACGATCCTTTAAACCGCTCCTTTTCCACAGCTGAATTCTCACTCAAAATCGAATATCGGACACGCCATTTCGGCTGCCCCCGTTCTTTTCACAGGAAGAGAACGGGGACGGCCGAGGTGGCGTGTTTTTGTTTTGCTGGAAAGCAGGGAAGCATATGAGATTCATCGTTTGGGGAGCCGGTGTGCGCGGGCGGCGCGTCCGTTATTTCCTTGGCAATCGTGCTGCAGCCTATATCGATGCAAATCCGCCGATGCAGGGGAAGATACTGGATGGCCTTTCCATCTTGTCGTTTGAGGACTACTTGCTGGGACGTGACGGACTCTATCGGGATGCGTGGATCATCATCTCGCCACGCAGCACGGACTTCATCGAAAGCATTGCCAGAGAACTCGATGCGCATGGCGTCGTGAAATATTTCCGCTTGCAGGATGCCATCACTTCGTATTATGAGTATGATGTCTCCCAGATGATCGCGCAGATCGCAGCGTCGTTTGTGTCGCAGGAAGAAATCGGACTCTATGGCCTCGACAGTTTTCATGCGGATCTTTATGAGCGGTTGCTGGAGGCTGGCCGTCGCCCGGTTCTCTGGATTCCAAAAGAGAAATGGGAGCAGGAGGCCGGACGTCGTGCAGAACTGCCAGCATGGGATATCCGCTGCCTTGAGACGAAAGACATGCCATACATCCTCGATGATGTAGCTTTGCTCTCCCGCCTGACGAACACCTATGCAACGCCGGAAATGGAAAAATTTCACAACATGTACGAAGGTCGTCGTTGCTTCGTCGTTGCAACCGGCCCGAGTCTCCGCATGGAAGACCTCGAAACATTGCGCAAGCATCACGAGCTCTGCATCAGTATGAATGGCATCTTTCATTGCTTTGACCAAGTGGAATGGAGGCCGGATTTCTTTCTGATGACGGATCAGCTGCTTGTCCGCTATGAGCAAGCTATCGATACGATTGATGTTTCATACAAGCTCATTTCTGATTCCAACCTGGATTTCTGGAAAAAGAAACATCCTGACAATGTTTATCGGATGCACGTTATCTATGGACACAGCATGGATGATATGGATTGTTTTTCAAATGATTTCACCATGGGGTGCTATGGAAATTTTAATGTAGCGAATGCCTGCTTGCAGTTTGGGACATATCTTGGATGCAAAGAAATTTATTTGCTCGGTGTGGATTTCAGCCAGCTGGTTGGCAAGAAAGATCGAGTGAGTCATTTTTCAAAAGACTATGACGAAGAGATGAGAGACGAGGATTTCATTACGAAATATACAGACGCGCAGATGCAGAAGCTCATGCTGAAAGGTTATCAGGCGGCACGCAGGTACGCGGATAACCATCCTCCGCTCAAGATCTACAACGCGACACGCGGCGGATATCTCGAAGCCTTCGAGCGCGTGGACTTTGATTCGCTGTTTTGAAAAAGCGGCTTCGCAACGTATCGCTGCGAAGCCGCCATCAAGGAGCTTTTACTCTACTGCAAGCCCGTTCTTTTCAGCGAGAGCGCGGATCTGGTCAGCAGACCATTTGGAGATTTTCATGATTTTTGCTAAAGGATCATGATCTTCGATCATACCAAGAATCATCTCTCTTTTGCCTTCGGACTTGCCTGCATCGTGTTCTTCTTGCAGATATTTTTCGAAAATGTCGCTCATGATGGTTACCCCCTTTTTATTCTCCTTGTAGTAACGGACTTTTTCTTTGAGCAGCGGATAGTACATTTCTTCGGCTTGCCTGCAGCGAAAATCATGCATGAGCTTTCCGAGCGGTGAATCGTCGGCTTTTGAGCTGTCGATGAAGGCGATATGGATGCCATCATCGTATGGGATCGTCAATCCCTTGCCGAGGCGTTTTTCGACAGGCGAGAGGAGCTGATGAAGTCCGTTAACATCGTTCTCGGTGACGAAGAAAATGTATTGTTCCGGAAGGTCTTCGAAATCTTCGCTTTGCACGAGAAAGTTCGAATCCATCATGGCGCTGTTGTAGCGGATGCGCTTCGGTGTCGCGCCTTTCTTCTCCCGCTGGATTTCGATGTCAATCTCTTTTTTGTCGTGATCAAAGGCATGGATGTCGAGACGCACGCTGCGGTCGCACAGGTTCTTGATTTCGTACTCGGTAGCGACGCTGGTGACGGTAATGTCATCGCGTCCCGTCATGAGCGTTGCGGCCAGTTGCCCGAGCTCGATGTCTCCTTGAAAGACGCGGCCCATGAAAGGATTGTCCATCAGACGGAAGTCGCGGATGAGTTCGAGGTTTTTCTTGCGCCGCTTGGCGCGTTGCTCTTCAGTCATATCTGGTGGCATAAGATAGCATCTCCTGTGAGCAATAGAAAGTTCTTCTTGGTTCTTATTTTAATTCGAAGCGCGTGGATGCGCAAGATGAAAGTATCCAATGAAAGGAAGCGCAGTCATTTGTTCAATGGAAAAAATATTCTCGTCACGGGCGGCACGGGATAGGACGTTTCATCGTCCGCTTTCACAAAGGATGCCCACAGTTGGAGTCAAAAAAGCGACCCCGCAGCGGGTAGCTGCGGAGCCGCATCGGGGACTTCATTCGACCACGAGCCCGTTCTTCGCGGCGAGCGCGCGGATCTGGTCGGCGGACCATTTCGAGATCCGCATGATTTTCGCCAAAGGATCGTGATCCTCAATCATGTTGAGAATCATCTCGCCTTTGCCTTCAGCCTTGCCCTTGGCCTCGCCTTCTTTCCTGTCTCTTTCGAGAAGTTCTTCCCAATAGGTGCTCATGATGGTTACTCCTTTCTCGGTCTCCTTGTAATAGCGGACTTTCTCTTTCAGCAACGGTTCGTACATATCTTCGGCGCGGTTGCACAGGAAATCGTGCATGAATCTTCCGAGCGGCGAGTCGTCTGCTTGGGACGCATCCACATAGGCAATGTGGACGGCATCCTTGAAGGGCGACGTCCATCCTTTCCCCATACGTCGTTCTACAGGGATGTAAAGTTGATGAAGTCCGGTGACATCGGTCTCCGTGATGAAGAAAATGTATTGCTCCGGAAGGTCTTCGAAATCTTCCCGTTGGACGAGAAAATTCGCATCCATGAGGCTGCTGTAATAGCGGATGCGTTTCGGCGTTGCGCCTTTTTGACCACGCTGGATTTCGATATCGATGTCGCGCCGGTCATGGTCGAACGCATGGATGTCGAGATGGATGCTGCGGCCGCGCAAGTTTGAGATTTTCGGTCATATCCGGCGGCATGGGAAGCACCTCCTGTTCGGCGGATGAAGTATCTCTTTGCTTCTTATTTTAATTCGAACCGCGCGGATGCGCAAGGTGAATGTGCGTGCAAATCCTGTGAAAGGAATGTTTAGTGAATGCAAGAGAAAAACATGAACGGCAGCCTGTTGGTCGCCATCCAGGCTTCTTGTCATGGGGAGTCGTTCCCTGGGCGCAACCGGTTGCCGATCGACGGCGATGACACGATGGTGGCGTTCCTCGTCCGTCGCTTGCGGCAGAGCGGTATCCGTCAGATCGTCATCGCGACGACGACGGAGCCGGAGGATGCGTGCTTCGATGCGATGGCGGATGCGCTTGGCGTCGGCGTTGTGCATGGAGCGTTTTATGACATCCCGCAGCGGTTGCTCCTCGCGGCGGAGGCAGGCGGCGGTGTCAGTCACATCGTGCGCGTCTTTGCGAACTGCCCGCTGACGGATGTCGCGCTCTTGCAGGAGCTGTACCGCCAGCATGCAGCAGGCGGCTATGACTATTCGTACAACGAGCATTTCGGCGGCGTCCTCTGGGGGACGGGATGCGATGTGTTCCGCGTCGATTTCCTGCGCGAGCTGTGCGCGGCGGAGCTCTCAGACAGCCAAAAGGAAACGATCGGCACGTACATCCGCCAGAATCAGGGGCGGTATCATGTCTATGCCTACGAGTACGGAGCGAAGCGCCCGGGCTACAAGCTGACGGTCGAAAACCGCAAGGACTTCGAGGTCGTGCGCGAACTCATCCAGAACGTGCCGCAGCTCGATTGCGCGTCCATCCAATCGTATCTTGATCATCACGAGATTCTCGCGCATTACAATCGCGAAGAGCCTCCAAAGGAAGCAGGACTCGAGAAGCTGTTCCTGCATCCGGACAAGATGAGCGGCATCCTCGCACAGCAGGAACCGGACGCGTTATTCCCCATCAGCGTCGAGCTGACACTCACGAACGCGTGCAACATGAATTGCGTCTACTGCAGCGACCGGATGCTGCGCGAGCGGCAGGGCAAGGGGGAGTACATCACGCTCGCACAGTTCCAGCAGCTGTTCCAGGATTTGGCGCAGGGCGGGACGCAGGGCGTCGTCATCGAGGGCGGCGGCGAGCCGACGCTGTATTCGCACTTCGAGGAGGTCGTGCGCGCGGCGCGCGCGGCAGGGCTCGCCGTCGGCCTCATCACGAATGGATCGCAGCACCTCGCGCCTGAGATTCTCCGAGAGATGGAGTGGATCCGCGTCAGCCTCGATGCTTCGACGGCGGAGGAATACCAAGACATCAAAGGCGTCCCGTTCTTTGAGCGCGTGATGGGCAACATCGCGCACTATGTGAAGCATTGCAAGACGGTCGGTGTCGGATATGTCGTGACATCGAAGAACATCTCGCAGGTCGAGCCGCTCGTCCTGCGCCTGCGCGAGCTGAAGGTATCGTACGTGCAGATGCGTCCGGTCGTGGATTGCGAGGAGATTTACCCGCATGACGTCGATCTCACGTATCTGAAAGTCTACCAGACGAAGAACTTCGGCGTGATGGTCGATGGCATGGTCGACAACGCTGTGGGCGGCAACCACGAGCTGCCATGCTACGCGTCGAGCCTCACGAGCATCATCTCGGGCGACGGCAGCGTCTACATCTGCGGCCGGCTGAACATCTACGATTGGCTGAAGCCCATCGGCAACATCCGCGAGCAGCGGTTCGCCGACATCTGGA
The DNA here is from genome assembly GCA_900315575.1 of uncultured Veillonellaceae bacterium. Lineage (GTDB taxonomy): Bacteria > Bacillota > Negativicutes > Selenomonadales > Selenomonadaceae > Selenomonas_C. Next base: position 835 of record OMZR01000070.1, on the reverse strand, counting down.
ACGGCGAGGAACGCCGCCGCCAGACGGAAAAAATCCTCGATGCAGCATTTTGCAAGGAGAACTGCCCGCAATGTCGCATCAGCAAGTTCAACGTGCTGTTTGCGAAGCTCTTCGCCGTGAAGTCGAAACATTTCATTTGAACATCAGGAGGGACAAACGATGGTCATTCCTTTCGAAGAAGAGTACCGGAAAAAATTCTATGCGCTGGAAGAAAAGATTTTCGAATCGAACATGTGGTCCGAGGGCCAGATGCTGCATGATTTCGAAGACAAGTTCGGCGAGTACGTGCACATGCAGGCGCGCGGCATCGCGGACGGCGGCGCGGCGCTCCTCGCGATCCTCTCGTATCTTGACGTGCACGGCAAAGACGTCATCGTGCCGTCGAACACGTTCTGGGCGGATGCGCAGGCCGTGCGCTATGCCGGCGGCCATCCGATTTTCGCCGACTGCAACCGCGAAGACCTCTGCCTGAGCCTCGCCGACCTGAAACGGAAGGTCACGGACAATACGAAGGCCGTCATCCTCGTCCACATCGGCGGGCACATCGCGTTCGAAACGGAAGCGATCGCGGCGTTCTGCAAAGAAAAAGGCATCTACCTCGTCGAAGATTGCGCGCATGTCCACGGCGCATGGTGGAACGGCAAGACGGGCGGCAACTACGGCATCGCAGGCGCGTACTCGTTTTACGCGACGAAGACGATGCCGCTCGGCGACGGCGGCATGGTCGTGACGCGCGACGGTTCAATCATTTTTCCTGTGGGATGAACGATGCGTAACAGGTCAATGGCGGCTCATGTCGATGAGTTTCAAAAAGAAGTATTCATCGTCAGGATAG
>OMZR01000178.1 GCA_900315575.1 uncultured Veillonellaceae bacterium | reverse complement strand
GCCAGACCGGCAGACTGCTTGAGAACATCGGCGCCCTGCTGAAAGATGGCGATGCCACGATGAATGATATCCAATACTTCATCATCTATCTGCGCGACATCTCCGACTATCATACGGTTGACAAATTGATGCAGCTGTTTTATCCACAAATACCCCGCATCATCGTGGAGGCAAAAGTATGCCGCCCCGGCTGGTTGATAGAAATGGAATGCATTGCAGAGAAGGAATTATGTTCTACAGAATAAGGAATTATAAAGATTCCGTTATCTAACCTTTGTCGGAATCCTCTTATCACTCAAGATTTCATTTCCTGCCGCACGGGCATCCAGCTCTACTGGTTTGGATGTGAAATCAGGGGTATTATAGGAATCCAGCAACTCATCGTAGTACTTCTTCGGATTGCGCTGTGGCAACAGCTGAAGACCAGCAAAGAGACGGTCGTAGCCGAGATGCATCGCGCCATATTCCTCAGGCGGCAGCAGGAGGTTGTGCGCGGCGAGCAGGTACGAGCTGTAAAGGCTGCGCGCCGTCTCGAGGTCGCTACCCGCTGCTGCCGTGTCAGATGCCTCCTTGTAGAGGGTGACGGACATCTCTGCCTCGCCGCAGGCGAGTGCGCAGGCGGCATCGACTGTGCAGAGGTCTGCGCGGAATGCTGTCGAGACCGCTTCCCCGCACTCAGCGATCTGCCGTCGTGCCTCTTCAGCAGCCGCACGCCCTTCCAGGAACCGCTTTTCCGCACGGCAGTGCTGCGCGAGCAGGCGGCCGAGCTCGATGGATTTCTCCGAACCGCGCGCGATGGCCGCGCGAAGCCAGAAGATCGCCCGCGGATGATTGCCGAGCGCGACAAACGCAATCGCGCCCGCCGTCCATGCCTCAGCGATTTCCTTCGCTGTCAGCACATCGCCCGCCGCATCTTCTTCGGCCGTGCCTGCCGTCGGCACGAGGCCGCGCCCGCCATCGCGCTCACGAGCTGTCAGGCGGCCTGCGATGCGCAGAGCCTTTTCCCAGTGCTCGCCCGCCATCGCCTTGTGCAGGGCAGCGAGATCTTTTTCGGCATTCCGACGTCGTGCTGCTGTGGAGAGCTCCTGTTCTTCCCAGTCGAGGAAGATCCGCGCGTACGCTTGCTCGACCGCGCCCATGTAATCGATGCCGCGCGCGACCGGCGACGCCGCAAACTCCAGCGGCAGCGTGCGGTGAAGTTTTGCGAGACGCGCCGCGTCTTTTGCGAGCTTCACGGCGATCGCCACGTATTCCTCTGGCGTATGCGCACAGAGCTCTCCATGGCCGACATTCTGGAGCAGGCTGCTGCCAAAGCGCGCATTGTGCCGATGGCCGACACGCGTCACAACCGGCACGCCCATCGAAAGCGCATCACATGTCGTGCCGCCGCCCGGATATGGATACGTATCGAGCGCGATGTCGACATCCTCATAGGCCGTCATATATTCCTCCGTGCGCTCGCCAATCACGAGCTGTGCGTCCGTGATGCCTGCCGCATGGAGGCGCCCCAGCGCGAGCTTCCGTCCGGCCGGATGGTTGAAGATCGACGTCTTGAGGAAAAGCTTGCTGCCCGGCACAGCTGCGAGGATCTGTGCCCAGAGCGCGAGCAGTTCATCCGAGCATTTCGTGAAATTGTTGAAGCTGCCGAATGTCACATCCCCTTTGCGCAAGAATGGCGCTGGCGGCAAATGGTCTGGTACGTCATGGATGGCGAAGCAGAAATGGCTTTTCGGCAGGCGCAGCAGCTTCTCCGTAAATGTCGCATCATTTTCTGGTGGATCCGTCCAGTGGTCAGCAAGGTAGTAGTCCATCGCGGGCAGCCCCGTCGTCGCAAAGTAGCCGATGCCCGAAACCTGCACGGGCGCGGGCCGATACGCAAAGACCGGCAGGAAGTTGTGCGCTGTATGACCCGCGGGGTCGAACAAGATGTCGATGTGATCGCGATGGATGATGTCCGCAATTTTCTCTGGCGGCAAGCCATACACATTGCGCCAGCCATCGACAAGGTTGCGGAACTCCGCACTCGCCTCGTCCTCGACGCAGCCTGCATAGCAGACGACCTCGAAGCGGCGGCGGTCATAGTCGTGCAGGAACGCGAGGAGGAACAGCGCGACGACGTGGAGGCGGAGATCCGGCGAGAGGTAGCCGATGCGGAGCTTCCGCGCCGGAGCGCCCGGATGGCGCTCGTGCGGAAACGGCCGGACGCCGTCGAACAGCGCGCCGTAGCCTTTCGCGACCGCGAGCATCTCGGCGGGTGCCTTCTCGAGATAATGCAGGTTGAACAGCAGGTTGCTGTACTCTGCCGCCTTGCCGTGCGCGAGATCCTTGTACTGGCACGAGAGCTCGTAGTAGTGCGCCGCATCGGCCGGGCGGCCGGACTCGCGGCAGAGCGTCGCGTAGATGCTGTACGTCGCGCCGCGGTACCAGCCCGCGAGGCTCTCATCCGCGAGCGCATCACGGAACGCGCGCTCGGCCGCCTCTTCGTCGCCCCCGAGCAACGCCACGCGCCCGAGGTAGAACGCCATCTTGCCGTCCCGCGGGAAGCGCGCAGCATAGACCTTGCCCGCCTCTGCTGCCTGCTGCGGCGCACGGCCGTCGATGTAGGCGGCGAGGATGGCGTCCCACGTCTCGCGCTCAGGCGGGTTCTCGGCGCGCAGGCGGTCTGCAAGCTCGATGGCTGCGTTCCAGTCCGACCGTTCCATCGCTGCCGCGAGCGCTTCAAAAGCTTTCTTCCGTTCACGATATGTCATTCGGCTTCCCTCTCATTCCAGAACCTGCTGCAGCGATGCTGCCTGCTTGCTGCCACGCGATGCCGCGCGCTGTGCGAGGCGGCGGACGGCCGCGAGGTCGCGCGACCGCTTCGAGCCGAGCGCGTAGTAATACCCCGTCGTCCCCTTCGCCGCGCCATTCGTGAACGAATCCATGTGGATGGAGACGAAGATATCGGAGTTATGCTGGTTCGCGACATCGCAGCGCGCCTGCAGCTCCTCGATATCCGACGCGTTCGCGCCCTTCGGGGAGACCTCCGTATCCGTCGTGCGCGTCATGTAGACCGTCGCGCCCTCCGACGTCAGGAGCTTCTGCAGGGCGAGCGCCACGCGCAGCGTGACGCTTTTCTCCGTCACGCCCGTCGGGCCGATGGCGCCGGAGTCGTTGCCGCCGTGCCCCGCATCGATCGTGATCGTGCGGCCTGCGAGCCCTGTGATCGCTTCGATGCCCGCATCCGCCTCGCTCTGCGCAGGCGACTGTGACGGCGTATCGGACGCCGTCTGCTCTGCCGTCTGCTCCGCCTCCGTTGGCTGCGGTTTCACCTCAGGCTTCGGCTGGGGCTTCGCCTCGGGCTTCGTCTGCGGCCTCGCCTCGGGCTTTGGCTGCGGCTTCGTCTGCGGCGCGGGCTTTACGTCTGGCAACGCAATCGTCGCGCCCGCACTGCTCGGCCCCACGCTGCCGAAATCCATCACGACGCGGCCCGGCACGGCGCCGCCCTTGAGTGGGAACACCTTGTAGTTATCCTTGCCGACCGTCGTCTCCACGACGACGCGCACCGTCGACGGGTTGAACTGCGCGATGCGCGCACGCGAGACGAACGGGCTCGTCACCGAAAGCTCCTTCGTCACCTTCGGCGAGAGCCAGGCATTCTCGATATCGACGACGATGCGGCCGGGGTCCTTGAGCACGAGCGTCCGATACGAGACGGGCGCCTTCGCATCGACGACGATGCGCGTCCGATCCTGCGAGCTGCTCACGCGCACGCCCGTGACTTCCGTGAGTCCCTCCACGCGGTCGCCAAAGGACGA